>DASTBJ010000134.1:0-2367 GCA_035712125.1 Terriglobia bacterium | reverse complement strand
TTGGGCGAGCACGGGTATGTAGGGCTTGCCCTGTACCTCTCAATGCTTCTCGCGCTCTGGCTGAACGCCGGCAAGATCGTCAAACTCGCGCACGCGAGGTCTGATATGGCGTGGGCGCGGGAATTGGCGGAGATGATGAGGGTCACACTCGTCGGCTTTGCGGTCGGGGGGGCATTTCTGAGTCTCGTTAACTTCGACGTGCCGTATTACTTGGTGGCGCTTATGGCTGCGACGCTCGTCTTGGTGGAACGGACAGCGAGCGAGAAACCGGTCACTGAAGCGCCGATGGAGCCGTCCGGAAGCCAGAAAGCGCCTGCTAACGAGATCACTATTCCCGTCACGCGATGACGGCCCTTGCCGAGCGGCTGAAGAGCCGGTATTTCAAGCAGGACCACCCTTACCGGACCTTTGAACTTGAGGTGCAGCGGCTTCTGCGTCCGGAGCACACGCTGTTGGATGCCGGCTGTGGGAGAACGGCGCCCGCGCTATCGCGGTACAAAGGGAAATGCAAACGACTGATTGGCGTGGATGTCGTCGATTTCGTTGCGGACTCGTTTGGCTTAGAACTTCTCAAGCACGATATCGCCGATCTGCCTCTCGAATCGGAATCTGTCGACATCGTCATGGCGAGAAGCGTGATGGAGCACGTGGACAACCCCCAGAAGGTTTATCGAGAGATCCACCGAATCCTAAAGCCCGGGGGCAGCTTTGTTTTCCTCACCGCCAACTACTGGGACTACGCATCGTTGATCGCGAAGCTGGTGCCGAACCGACTCCATCCGTGGATCGTTTCCAGAACAGAGGGACGTGCGGAGGAAGACGTTTTTCCGGTGGCCTACCGGACGAACACCCGGTACGCAGTTCGCAAATGGGCCGCAGCCTCCGGGTTCGAAGTGGCCTCGTTCCGGTATCTCGGCCAATATCCGGCCTACTTCATGTTCAACGGGATTCTATTTCTGCTCGCCACCGCCTACGAAAAGCTCATCAGCAGCGTGTCTGCGCTTAATTTCCTGCAGGGATGGATCTTGGTCAGACTGGTCAAGCCTGAAGTCGGAGCTAGCGGTTATTGAGGACTTGCTGAGAGAGTCGTGGTTGAACGTCGGCGTGTCGGCGGAAGTGATTGCCGTCCATAAGTAGGTCACATCAAGCGCAAAGAAATGCCGCTCTCTAAGGTGCTTCGCACCGCGTTGGTGGTAGCCGCGGTGTGGACCTGGGCGGCTGACCATGCCACCCCTTTTGCGTCAGCCGCAACGCCGCTCCCGCGCGTCCCGGCATGGGTTCCCGCGGCACCTTGGCAGTGGAAGGAAATTCCCGGGACCAGGTTCACTGACTATATCAAGGACGACGGTTCCGGCATCGCCCCGCCCCATGGCGCTTCAATCGACCGTGGAGACCACGCTCAGTACTCTCAAATCTACGCTGATGGCGGACCTGTGTATTCGGCGAAGAACCACGAGCTGTACCTAATCGGTGGCGGACACGCGGCCACCTCAAACAACATCTTGGTGCGCTGGCGGCTCTACAAAGACGCGCCGGACATGGACGTAGCGGAGAAGCCAACGCCGCGTGATGTGCGCGCAGCTGAGGTCAACATGCCCGCGTACCGAGACGCTGCGAATGGCTTCTATTCTGACGGGAAGCCGATTTCCTTCCATGCGTATCACAACGTGCAGTTCCTTGATGCGATCGACGAGCTCGTCGTCACCGCGCTGATGGCTACTAACTCATCGCAGTTCGGAGGCGGCGCTCCCAATTACTTCGTGGGCGCGGGGTGGTCCAGAAAAGGCGGCTGGCGTCCGAAGAAATATTGGCCCGACACCCCGAGAGAGCCCGCAAATACCGATGTTATTGCCGCAGTGTTTCAGTCGCCGGCGAGTGATGCGATCTATTCGTTGCGCGGGGCCGGACCGCTGCGAAAGCTTGATGGGCATACTAGACAGTGGAGCACCATAGGTCCGAGGCTTAGCGGTTTCACGTATGACAACAAAGGCGCAATCAATCCGAATACTGGCAAGGCGCTCCTCCTCGGCCATGCAAATCAGAAGGGCACGTATGGAGCAAGATTCATCGATACCGTGTCTGGCGGCGAAAGTCCGGTGGCTGTAACTGGCGCGCCTTACTCGCGGAAGCACCTTACGGACGTCGTCTGGATTGAACTCCTCGGCGGCTGGGTGGCATTTTATGGCGGCATCTACCAACGCACTCAATGGCAGTTAGTCCTATTTAGGCAAACCGCGACGGATACAGTGAATGCAATAGACATAACTCCAGGCGATGCGCCTACTGAAACGACGCAACGCACCGGCATGTTTTACGACCCCGCTTATCAATGTCTTATCTTTTCGGGAAGCCACAGAAGCAATCTAC
>DASTBJ010000133.1:0-7644 GCA_035712125.1 Terriglobia bacterium | reverse complement strand
GGACGCAGCGTGGGAACGGTCTTCAATCCGGTAGTGGGTGGTCCCGACACGGTCAAGAATCTGGAGTCCAGCGTAAAGACAAAGTATGACGCGCTGTTGTTCTCTGTCGAGAAGAGGTTCTCGAGCCGTTACCAGTTCCTTGCATCCTATACGCTTTCCAAAGCATTCAACTACGCCAACGACGATCAGATTCCGTTTGCCAACGGGCCGATCGATTCGAACAACCTGCAGCTGGAATATGGCCCGACGCCCAATGACCAGCGGCACCGCTTCGTGCTTTCCGGCGTGCTTGAAGGGCCCAAGGGCTTCCGGTTCGCCTCCATCTGGACGATGGCAACCGGCGTTCCGATGGATATTCTTGTCCCTGATGCAAGCCGGCGCATCCCCGTGCTGCAGCGCAACGCGGGGGGACGTATGTTTAAAACCGGGGCGGAGTTGAACGAATTCATCCAGCAGGTCAATGCAACTGGCGGCATTGGAGGTCAACCCCTGCCGACAGTGAACAACGACGCCCGCTTCAATGATGGGTTCAACTCCTTCGATCTTCGGGTATCCAACGTGTTCCGATTGAGCGATCGTTGGACGATCGAGCCGATCCTGGAAGCGATCAACTTGTTCAATGTGACCAACGTTCTCGGCGTGAGCAACGTGAATTATTCCGGTTTCTCAAACGTGCTGGCACGAGACAGTAACGATCCAACCAATGCAGGGTTTCTGAAGTCCTCCGGTTTTGGTGTTCCAGTTACGACAGCCGGAGGCGTGTTCGGATCCGGTGGTCCGCGCGCGTTTCAGTTGGCAGTCCGCGTGGCCTTCTAGAGCGCCCAACGGATGAGAACCGAGCTTGCAAGACAGCTGGGACTCGGCTCCGCCGTGGCTGCTATTGTTGGCGAAGTCGTCGGTATCGGAATCTTTCTTGCTCCCTCCGGCATGGCGAGGGCCGTGGGTTCCCCGCTGTGGCTCTTAATCATTTGGTTGTTCTCCGGCGGTGTCGCATTGGCCGGCGCTCTCTGTTACGGTGAACTTGCCGCACGGTTCCCGGAGGCCGGCGGAAGTTACGTCTATCTCCGGGAGGCCTACGGGTCCAGGTGCGCGTTTCTCTATGGCTGGATGAGTTTCCTCGTCATGGATCCCGGAATCACTGCGGCGACCGCAATCGGCCTGGGAACTTACATCGGCTACGCAACGAATATAACGCTTCCACTGGCACACAAGACCATTGCCCTGGTCGTCCTTCTATTGCTCGCTGCAAGCAACGCTTTCGGACTCCGGCTTGGAGCGAGGATTATCCGGGTCTTAACATGGACGAAGATCGCCCTGCTCCTTTTCCTGGCCCTCTGGGGATTCGGTCTGCAAATGGGAGACTGGTCGAATTTTGTGCCGTTTGCCGAACTGAGGCCGGGATCGCAACCCCTGATTGGTGGAATTGTTTCGGCACTGCTGCTGGGTTTTTTTGCGTTCGGTGGATGGTGGGACCTCGGCAAGATCGCCGGCGAAGTGCGTAATCCGTCCCGCTCGTTGCCGGCAGCTTTTGCGCTGGGCGTCGGATGCCTCACAGCCCTCTATGTACTGACAAGCGCGGTTTTTCTCTATCTCGTTCCGGTTGGGCTTGTCACTTCCGACGAAGCGTTTGCCGCGCAAGCCGGGGAAGTCTTGTTTGGGGCGGCGGGACGAAGAATTTTTTCGGCAATCGTCGCGATCTCAATTCTGGGAAGTCTTGCCGTCCTGATCACGACGGTGCCCCGGGTCTACTATGCGATGGCGCGCGATCGGCTGTTCTTCTCCAGAATGGCGGTCGTGCACCCCCGATACGGCACGCCCGCAGCGGCAATCCTTCTGCAGACTGTCCTCGCAGGACTATTGATTGTCGTTGGCTCGTTCGAGCAAATCGTCGCGTACTTCTTCTTTGTGTCGCTGCTTTTCCTCGCAATGACTGTTGCGGCGATCGCCATACTGAGGAAAAGAGGAGGGGCGGAACTCTCCTACCGTACTCCAGGTTATCCAGTCACTCCTGCCTTATTTGTCGCAAGCGTCAGCGTCGTCCTTATCTTGCTGGCGGTCCGAAATCCCTGGCAGTCCGCGCTGGGGGTAGGAGTTGTGATTTTAGGTTTCCCGTTATTTAGATTCTTGTTCCCGGAGCAGGGAAAGGCCGCGAAAAGGCAGACGTAGAATGCCGGCTGGCATAGAATCGCAATCACGATGAAAGGTTCGCAGACCATCGTCTTCAATTGGGATGCCTGGTACGAATCGGTCGGCGGTAGGAGTATCCGGATCGAGCAGGTGGATGCGTTGCTTGCAAGAATCCGAGAAGATCAGTATCCCCGATTCCTGGGAGAAGTGAACGAGAGTCGAACCGTGTTCGAACGCTCGGAGGATGCGTCGAAAAATATCAAGGAGAAGGCAATCGCACTTGGAGCCGATGAAGTAGGCATCGCCGCCATAGAGCCCTCGGACATTTACAAGGGACGAGAAGTAAACGAGGACTACGCCGTAGTCGTTGGACAGAAGATGCTGTGGAGGGCGTTTCAGAGCGTTGTATCCGTTGAGTCGGCGATCGAGTGCCTGCGTGTTTACTTCTCGCTGGGGGAGATCGTGATCGGCCTCGCAGCGTATATCAGGAGCCTGGGCTACGCCTGTGTCGTTGAGCATCCGATCGGCGACAGCGATCTGCTCCATATCCCCCTGGCGCTGAAAGCCGGGTTTGGCGAACTGGGAAGACACGGGTCGATTATTCATCCGAGGATGGGGCCGTTGTTCAGACTGGGAAGCGTCGCGACGTCGATGCCCCTTCAAATCGATCAACCGATAGATGCGGGCATCGCCAGGTTCTGCGATACGTGCAAAGCCTGCCGGCTGTATTGCCCCGCAGACGCGATTCCTGATGAGCGAAGCGAAGCGGCAGGGAAGGATCACTTGGGAAACTATCGTTACATCGTGGACACGGGCAGGTGTTTCCCCTACTTTGCAAAACACAACTACTGTTCCATGTGCCTTCCTGTATGCGTGTACAACCATAAGGAATGGGCCAGAGATTTTGACGGATTCAAAACGGGCCTATGGCCTCGCCTCAATATGCCGGAGTCGCCTTCGCCTGCCGATCCCGCGGTCGAAACACACGCTTATCCGAGGCTTAACAGGTAAGAGAATGACGGCGGGGATTAATTGGGACAGCTCGCAGTCCGTCCCATTTTTCTCCTTGCGGGCCAAAAGCTGTGCGAGACTTGTGCGACTCAAAAGGAGCAACCAGATGCGCCTTCTCGGACTACCTCTTATCATTCTGGTCGCTATAACCGCGTTTGCGCAGAATGGTACCGCGCCGTGGTACTCGGCCATTCGCGAGAACAATCTCGGCACGCTGCGTACTCTGGTAGAGAACGGCGCAACGAATGCAAGGGGCGCGGGCGGCCTGACTCCCCTGATGGCCGCTGCTTCATTTGGCAGCCTCGAAGCCGTCAGTCTCTTGATCAATGCAGGTGCCGATCCTGCAGTTGTGAATGAAAGTGGCCTCACGGCCCTGCACCTGGCGGCGGGAGACGCGCGAAAGGTACGATTGCTCCTGGAACATGGCGCGGACGTGAACAAAGCGAGCCTCCTGGGACGGACGCCGCTGCTGGTAGCGGCAGGCATTGAGGGCACACTCGAAACAGTCAAACTCCTGGCCGAACGGGGAGCCGACGTGAATGCTGCGGATACCGCCGGTGTCACGCCGTTGATTGCCGCTGCATTTGTGGATAACAGGGCTGTCGCGAAATTCCTCATCGAGGAAGGGGCGAACGTCAACGCCAGGGCAACGCTGGGAGCCAACACAGCTTTGATGGGAGCGTCCATAAACGGCAACACCGATCTCACGCGCTTGCTGTTAGCTCACAAGGCGGACGTGAACGCCATTTCGGCCGATCGCGGCGGTACGGCCAAGAATGGCCCGGTCGCGTTTGGGTATGTCACGTCTCTTCATGTTTCGGTCTCGAGCGGAAGCCCGCAGACCGTGCAACTCCTGCTCGACAGCGGCGCCAGGTTGAACGCACAAGACATTCGGGGGATGACACCCTTGATGTTTGCGGTTGCGACAGACCGCCCCAATCTCGAGATCATTCGTATGCTGCTTGCACGCGGCGCAGATGCCACCATCCCGTCGAAGATCAAAGAGACGTCTGCCGACTGGGCACGAAAGTTCAATAACCCCGCGGTGCTGACCGTGATGAAGCCGGCGCAAGCGCGCCTCCGGCACCTTTAGAGAAAATTGCCGGTCCCGGCGCGAAGACGCCGCAACAAGCCGTCGAACTCAGCCTGCCGCTTCTGCAACGCACGTCGGCAAGTATGTTCACCGATGGCGGGTGTGTTGCCTGCCATGGGCAACCCATCACCGGCATGGCTGTCCACCTTGCACGCAAGCGCGGATGGCGGATCGACGAAGCTGTCAACAGGTCTGCCGCAGCGGAGACTGCTCGAGCGATCAACATCCTCTCGGGAAATACCGCATCAAACCTTCAGGCCAGAGAAAGCGGCGGAATACTCGACAGCATGCTGTACACCTCCGTGATGATGGCTACCTCCGGCGAACCCGCAAGCGCTGGGACCGACACGCTGGTCTATTACCTGGCCGCCAAACAGCGTGCAGATGGTTTCTGGGTTGGAGTTGGCGGCAACCGTGCACCGATGCAGGATGGAAATCTTTCACGGACTGCGATGGCCATCCGCGCCATTACTGCCTACATGATTCCCGCGCGGAAAGCGGAACTCACTCGGCGCATCGACCGCGCCGCTACATGGCTCGCCAACCAAAAGCCGTTGAGCACCGAAGATCGCGTGATGCAGCTTCTCGGACTCGAGTGGGCTGGAGCCGAGGGCGCTCTTCGCGTCAGACGCACTAAAGAACTGATCGATATTCAACGTTCGGATGGGGGTTGGGCTCAAACTCCGTACTTGAGTAGCGACGCCTACGCCACCGGCCAGGTGTTGTTCACCCTGCATGAATTGGGCGTTCCCTCAAGCGATCCCGCGTTCAAACGCGGCGTAGATTACCTGCTCCGCACGCAGCAAAACGATGGCTCCTGGTACGTCAAGAGCCGCGCGATGAAGATCCAGCCCTACTTCGAGAGCGGCTTCCCGTACGACCACGACCAGTGGATTTCGGAGACCGGAACCGCGTGGGCCGTCATGGCCCTGACGTTTGCTGCACCGGAGACTACGGCATCTGTATCTGCGTCGCGTCAGTAGCGCCAGTTTGCCAGGTATCGATAATCCGGGAAGTATTGCCGTGCATTTGTAAGTGCAGCCCGGACTCCTCGGGTTGTATGATCCGCGCATGCCAGAGACACGCGGTCGAGGCGATTCGTGACGCGACCAGTCGATTTTCGCAGGTTGTGGGGACGCTGCCTGTTGATAGCCGTCGTTTACGTTGCCCCCGGCTCAGTTGGGGCCCAGTTAGAGCCGCAACAACCGCAGTTCGCAACGCCAACGCCGCCGGTGCCGCTGTTTTTCCGTGAGGAATGGCGGCAAACGGGTCGCTTCGACGCCAGTACCAATTTCCGTCCGCAACATCCAGTCACAGCCGAAGCCGTGACGAATCCGAATCTGGAGATGAAAGTATACGACCCGGCATCCGGCAGGATCGCGGAATTTGCCAAGCTTCCTCCGCCCAACTCGAGTTCCATCGACTGGCGCGGACCGACGTGTGTGTTGATGTCGGGATATAGCCAGGACCCGGCGCCCGAACGTGTGGTCGCCGGCGAGCCGACAGATCCACCGAATTTGTGGACGGGGGTGTGTTCCACGCCGGTTGCCGTCACCCTGCGAGACAGAGGACGATACGTGGATCTCACGGGTCTGGCGAAGATTCGCTGGGTAACCCGGGTCTCAGGGTTTCATGTCGTCCGGCCGGTGGTTAAGCTCGCAGACGGAACATGGCTGGTGGGCGATTATGGGGAGGGTGCAGCTTCTTCCAACTCCACGCTCTTTCTTGAAAGCGAGTTTTCAATCGCGTCCCTGCGTTGGCTCGTGCTTGATATCTCGAGGGTGGTGACACGAGGGAACTGGGTGAATAAACCGGACTTGAGCAGGGTCGATGAAATAGGCTTCGCTGATCTGACACCGGGAAGCGGACATGGGTGGGGCGGATTTGTCAACGTAGGCAAGATCGAAGTCTACGGGCGACCCGTCACCCGTTGAGGTTTAACCTTGGGGCTTGAGGAACGCATAGTAAAAAGCCTGATGCTTGCGCTTTTCTGTTTCGCGATTCCTCTGTGTTGAGTGCATCGGACGACACATTCATCTCGCGTTCGGTGGATGACGCCCTCCCGAATGTCGCAGTTGCGCGATTGTCGCGTGTAGCATAGCCAACAATTCAGAGAACGTTATGAATCTCCTTCTGTTGCTGGCATCACTTCTTCTGGCGCAGGAAACCGGTCGCCCACAGGTGGGCAGCGTGAGCGGACGGATTCGTGCGATCGATGGGACGCCCGCCTCCGCTGTTCGCGTCGCGGCGATGGCCCTGGAGGAGTCCGGTGTCGTGACTGGTGGAGCGTCAACGCTGGCCAGCCTCAGCCTGACAGATATCGAAGGCCGTTACCGCCTGGACAACGTCCCGCCCGGACGCTACATCATTGTGGCCGGTTTTCTGGACTCTCCGAGCTACTTTCCTGGTGTGAACACTCCCGCGGAAGCGAGCAGCATCACTGTCGGTCCCGGAGCCGCGATGACAGACCTCGATTTCACGCTGGCGCGTCCAGCCGGCGTGCGTGTCCGCGGCCACGTGCAGAACGTTCCAGCCTCAGCACCCCCGGGACTTCTTCGAGTACAGGCGGCAGCTCAAAACAGACCCGGCTTCCAGCTCGACGTCGCGGTTGCCGCTGATGCCACCTTTGAATTCCCCAAAATGGCACCGGGTTCCTACACGCTTCGACTGATGCCCGCGAACGCGCCTGCGCTGCGAATCGAGATCGACGAAAAAGATGTCGACGGCATCGCACTAGCAGCAATGCCGATGGTGTTCGGGCGCGTTACCGTCGAAGACGGGAGTCCACTCCCGGTTCAGCCAGCTGTGACCCCAGGAGCTTCAGATCCTCCTGCCAGGGTCCGTCTTCAGGCAACAAAGGTGACTCCGGTCAACACGCCAGGAGGGGCCGGCACCGCGATCGTGCGCAGAGATGGTCTGTTCATTCTTTCTGTGCCTTCTCCAGGAGAGTACCGTATCGTCCCGGCACTCCTGCCACTGGGCTATGACGCCAAGTCCATAACCTACGGAACCGCGAACGCGCTCGAGTCACCGGTTACGATCGAGGAGAAGTCTTCCTCAATGGAACTTCACGTCGTGTTGACGACGACGCCTCCGGCTATGGGCGTGAAGGTCAGCGGGCGCGTGGTTGGACTGGATAGTGCAGGAGCGGGCACTCCCGGCTGGGTGTCTATTCAGCCCACAACGACGGGCGGCAATCAAATCGCGTTCGGCCAAGTCGCGCAGAGACGCGTGAGTGAAGTGCCCGTGAAGGAGGATGGAACTTTCGAGGTGGCAGGAGTGCCGCCGGGAAGATATACGCTGATGACGATTCCCATGTCTGGGGCAGTTCTGAGCGTCGAGGTCCGCGACCGTGACGTTAGTGGCCTCGAGTTGAGTTCAAATTCAAAATGATTCTCGTTAAAGGGAGGAGT
>DASTBJ010000132.1:0-6001 GCA_035712125.1 Terriglobia bacterium | reverse complement strand
TGAAGCCATCGATGGTCTTTATCATCGATATCCGCCACGGAAATTTCGATGTGCACCTGATGTATAAGGCGCTGTTCGAAATGTCGAAAGATCGCGCAGACTTTGTATCCCGGCTGTTTTCGCGAAAACGCCCGGAAAGTCTGACTGCGAAATCCAGCGTCAAAGAGATTTTTGACGCGGTGGAAACCGCCGAGGGAAACAGGGAGCTTTTTGCCGAAAACCTGAAGTCCATTGAAGATCACCTGATGAAGAAGCGCGGCTTTCCTCTCTCCGACGGCGATCGTGCGGGCATTGAGTGGGCGCTTCTCAACTATTACAAGTTCGGACCGTACATCAACTATGGGGCGAGCCTGTCCTCTGCCGATCCTCCGGAAATTGTCGGGGTTGTCAGTGGTGGTTTTGGCGGCCGCGGAAATAACGGCGTTACCTATCAGAGCCTCATGGTCGCTGACGACGGACGAGGCGAATACAGAAGCTATCTCGCGAATGAGGAGAATTTCAACGTCCTGAAGAATCTCCACACTCGTAATCTCATTGTTCCGGTGGTGGGAGATTTCGCGGGAACCAAAGCCATTCGTGGGGTCGGTCAGTATTTGAAAACCGTCGACGGCACTGTGTCGGCTTTCTACCTCTCCAACGTTGAACAGTACTTGCAGGGCACTTTATGGCTTAGCTTCTGTCGCAACGTCCTTTCGCTCCCGCGTGACGAGACCAGCATGTTTATTCGCTCCGGTCGTGGTAGCCCCTTTACCGTCACATCGACGGGAAACAACGTACAGAGTTCTTCATTTGCTCTCATGTCGACGGAGTTGCAGTGCTCGCCGAACGTTCCCTGATCGCTTTCTTTTAGAGATTCGAATGAAACTACATGGCAAGAGTGTTGTTGCGGGAAAGGCTGCCGACTCGACAGCGGGATTCTTCAATGCCAGAGGCGATCTCGCACGCTTTGAGGAAGCCACTGCGGAGCTCGTTCACCAGGCATTTGACGAAGCCAACCCGGCGTTTATCGAGTTTCGCAGGATTCCCTCTGAGAGGCGGGCGGGCTTTCTGGAGCGAATTGGCGAACATATTGAATCGCTCGGCGATGAACTGCTCACGACGGCCAGTACGGAGACCTCGTTGCCGATTGCCGATCGTCTTGTGGGGGAACGCGCACGAACCGTCAATCAGCTGAGAATGTTCGCGGCGTTGATTCGGGAAGGCTCGTGGGTGGATGCACGCCTCGATAAAGCTATCCCCGACCGCAGGCCGGTACCAAAACCTGAAATTCGGCGAATGCTGATTCCGATTGGCCCGGTGACGGTTTTCGCGGCAAGCAACTTCCCCCTCGCTTTTTCCGTCGCCGGCGGGGACACGGCGTCAGCACTTGCGGCAGGATGTCCGGTCATCGTTAAAGCTCATCCGGCGCATCCCGCAACGTCAGAGCTCGTCGCGGGTGCGATTGTGAGGGCTGCCGGAGAAACTGGAATGCCCGCAGGCGTGTTTTCGCTGTTGCAGAGCACCCGCAACGAAATTTCGATCGCCGCCGTCCGGAATCCTTTCTCCAAAGCGGTGGCCTTTACGGGTTCCTTGCGAGCGGGCCGAGCGATATTTGATGCGGCCGTCAGCCGCGTGGATCCCATTCCGGTCTACGCCGAGATGGGCAGTATCAACCCCGTCTTCATTTTGCCGGGAGCGTTAAGAGAGCGAGCGGAGACAATCGCGCAGGGAATGAAGACCTCCGTCATGCTGGGCGGAGGGCAGTTTTGCACGAGTCCGGGCCTCGCTGTCGGAATCGGAACAAAACATTTTTCGCAATTTGCGGAAGCGCTTCAGGAGTTGATGCGAAATGCGCCGCCACCAACAATGCTTCACGCCGGGATCCTTCAGTCTTTCGAGGCTGGCGTCGAGCGGTTTCGGGGCATAGAAGGTGTACGAATGGTTGCCTCTGCCGTCGACACGGACCGTGGAAAAGCTGAGGCGACGCCGGCCGTGTTTGCTGCAGATTTCGAGACTTTCCAGAAGCACCACGCCTTGAGCGAAGAACTGTTTGGTCCCTCGACACTTCTTGTTCAGTGTAGCTCGCGTGAACAGATGCTCGCCGTGGCCGAAGGCCTGGAAGGCCATCTGACAGCTACGATACACGGTACTGTCGAAGACCTGATGGAATATGCAGATCTCCTCATGATTCTTGAAAGAAAAGTCGGCCGGTTGATTTTCAACGGATTTCCCACGGGCGTTGAAGTCTGTCCATCGATGCATCATGGAGGGCCGTACCCGGCGACCACCGATTCACGAAGCACGTCCGTTGGGACTGCGGCCATTCTTCGGTTTGCGCGCCCCGTCGCGTTTCAGAACTTTCCGCAGGCGGCGCTGCCCGTCGAATTGCAGGACGCCAACGCGCGTGGCATCTGGCGGCTTGTTGATGGACAACTGACCAGAGAGCCACTACAGTAACGCCGGATGACGAATCAGGTACGCTACAGGGGTGTTTTCCCCGTAGTCCCGACCACGTTTACGGAACAGGGCGAGCTGGATCTGGAAAGCCAGAAACGCTGCGTTGAATTCATGATCGAAGCGGGATCCAACGGCCTCTGCATCCTCGCAAATTTCTCAGAACAGTTTGTTCTTTCCGATCAGGAGCGTGAAGTCCTGACAACGACGATCCTGCGCCATGTGTCAGGACGCGTACCCGTTATCGTTACCACGACTCACTTCAGTTCACGCGTCTGTATTGAACGGAGCCGCCGCGCGCAGGATCAGGGAGCGGCGATGGTCATGGTGATGCCTCCGTATCACGGAGCGACAATCCGGATACCCGAGCCGCAGACTTATGAGTTTTTTGCGGAGCTTTCATCCGCTCTGCGGATTCCTATCATGATCCAGGATGCACCGGTCAGCGGGACTGTTTTGACGGCTGCCTTTCTTGCCCGAATGGCCAGAGAACTGGCACAGGTCTCCTATTTCAAGATTGAGTGTCCGGGAGCGGCGTCGAAGTTACGGGAACTTATCCGTATCGGCGGGAACGCGGTCGAGGGACCGTGGGATGGTGAGGAAGGCATCACGTTGCTTGCGGATCTGGAGGCTGGTGCGACCGGAGCCATGACAGGCGGTGGCTATCCGGACGGGATTCGTCAGATCGTCGATGCCTATGCGGACGGGCGCCGCAATGAAGCCATCGATGCCTACGCTCGCTGGCTGCCGCTGATTAATTACGAAAACCGCCAGTGCGGCTTGCTGGCATGCAAAGCTTTGATGAAGGAAGGCGGCATCATTGACTGCGATGCGCCGCGCCGTCCGGTGCCGGCTCTTCACCCTGCTGTGCGCTCGGGCCTGATCGAAACCGCACGGCGGTTGAACCCCATGGTTTTTCGTGCGCGCGTTTGACACGCGCTTGTTATCGCCGCTTTGCGTCAAGTTCCGCCAGTTGCCTTTCTGAAAGCGTCAACGTCAAGACGGATACGAGGGACTGAGCCGCCCTCTTGTCGGCTCTCGCTACACGCAATTCCAGTTGCCCCATGTCACTTCCAGGGACGTCCGCCAGCGTCGACAGGTTTCGGACCTTGATGAGCAGCCGATTTCGGAACCAGCCTTGTTTAAATCCGATGGAATGCAGGTCACCTATGGGAATTGCGACTTTGTGTACGCCGGACTTAATCACTCCAAAAAATCCGTCTTTAACCTGATACTCCAGGATCAATCCCGCTGTCGTTGCTGTAACGATTCCGCCGCCGGAGGCCAGCCCCTGATATACCTCGGGGAACGAAAACGGGACACGGGCTGAATCCATTGGTTGATCTCCTTATCTTTTTTTTCGTTTCGGCACGTAGTGGAACCGCACGAGAAAGATCTTCTCCCCGCGGCCATGTTGGGCGACCTTCAAGAGATCCAGCACACCGAGGAATCCGGACTCTCGCGCAAGTTCCGGCGTAATATCCGCGAAGCCAATCTCTTCGATGCTATCCACAGCAATCTCCCCATCGTCCATAGGGTATCGCCCGCCGACTTTCACGTGCGGACGCATCCAGATACGCACGCTGCAGGTGATTTCTCCGTTTCTTACACCCTCTCGCAAGCGTTTGGCAAAGAGCATGGCCTATTTCAATTTCGCGTAGTGGGTTATCTTGAGCTTTAGGCGAGCCGCTTGTCCCCCTAAGCCGTCAAGCGCCGGGGGCCTTGTTTCAGAGAAGGAACGGGCCGTTATCGCGTCGCGTCCACGGAATTCTTGTCCGGCCACCGGTAAGTCCTCGACCAGAGCAGGAAGGTATCGACTTTGTCACGGTTTGCGGTGAGCCATTCACGCACGCCCGGAAGGTTTGTACGCTGGTTGAGAAAGTAAACGAACGGTTCCACGTATCCCTTCTGTTTCATCTCAATCGCCCATGGGAGATAAACCTTCCAGAGAAAGGTGTCCTTGTCGTCGCCCGGCTGCAGCGTGGCATAGGTTCCGAACAGATTGTCCACCTGATCGACGAGAGCCTGGATCTGCGATTTGCCGGGCGCGACTGCAGCCGCCTTGCTTGACACGAGCGCAGCGTCCAGCTGAGTTAAGTCGCCTTCACCGGTTTGAGTAGAGGAGGTGATGTAGGCGTAAAGCGGATGTCCTTGGGGCGGTACAGGCGTCGGTCCGTTCTCCAGCATGGCACGCCAACCTACGTATGCCAGCGGAGATCGATTGGACCCGGGCTCGAGCACCAGAAAGCGGCCGAATGCCATGAGCACGGCAGTCTTCAGTCCTTGCGCGCCGTAGATGTTTGCAAGTTGCAGATGATTTCCCGGGTAATTCGGGTCTGAGAGGATGCCCTGCTTGAATGAAGTCTTTGCAGAGGCGACATCGCGAAGACTCGTCTGGTGGGTCACGCCCATGTTTACGTAGAGGATTCCCGTGTTTGGGATGTTGAGTGCGAGACCTTTCTTATACACGTCGAGAGCCTTCTGTGGCTCACGTGAAGCGTCCAGGACATTTCCGATCAGCGCGTAGAGCTGCGGGAGTACCGGCGACAGGTATTGTGTCCCTCTGGCCGCGAGGTCAATGGCCTTCTGAGGTTCGTTCTTCCGGGAAAGTGTCTTAGCCATCTCGTAAATGGCAATGACATTGTCCGGATTGGCCTTCAGGATTTGATCAAAGCGCGCGAGCGCTTCATCGTATTTGCCCTGATCGAAAAGCGCGACGCCCTCGCGGATGATCGGATTCTCCGCCGGGGTCAACGGAGGGGCCGTTCGAGTCGGCGGCAGGAGTTCGGGTACTTGCAGTGTTCCGCTGGCGGCTTGCGCCGCGAAGAAGAGAATGAGTGCAAGTATTGTCATAGTAAATGGCATGGATTGTATAGCTCTGGAGAACTGGTGTAAACGTTTGTCCCGGCCGCGAAGTGGTAGAGTAGTGGACTAATTCCGGGAGACATCATGTTTGAACGATACACAGAGCGAGCGAGGCGCGTCGTTTTTTATGCGCGGTATGAAGCAAGCGAGTTAGGGAGCAGGGTGATCGAAACGGAGCATCTGCTGTTGGGACTGTTACGCGAAGACAAAGAGTTATTGGAGCGACACGCTGGTATCTCGACAGAAGACGTTCGGCGCAAAGTAGACGCACGAATCCAGGCGCGGGAAAAGGTCGCAGCATCGGCGGATCTTCCGGTATCCAACGAGGGCAAGCGCATCCTGGCTTATGCCGGCGAAGAAGCTGACAAGCTGGAACATTACGCTATTGATACCGGCCATCTGTTGCTGGGCGTTCTTCGAGAATCCAGGTCGCTGGCAGCTGGGGTTCTTGTGGATATGGGAGTCCACCTGGAAGCGGTCCGGGAGAGCGTCGCGAAAACTCCGCCACCAGATCGACCACCGGGTAATGAGACCGCTGACAAGCCTTATGAAGAGCCGTGGGGCAAGATCAGGGCGCTCATGGCAAAGTTAGTGTCCATGCATGAGCGTCCCGAAGCTCCCGCGGACGATGGGAATGAGCAGCGTTCAACATCCAGTCGCCGGCATCCCGATGGTACGCTGGTCGCGGAAACGGTGCAGATAT
>DASTBJ010000131.1:0-5895 GCA_035712125.1 Terriglobia bacterium | reverse complement strand
TTAAAGGTCTTCTTCATGCATCAGTTCGTTGAAGCGCTCTACAGCGTGCCGAAGAACAAGCATCCCAATCCGAAGTGGGAGTCTCCGCTGAAGGACCCGACCAACGGACGCGTCTGGTGCACCGATTGTCATGGTACCCAGTTCAATTTTGCGAACATGCCGAAGCAGCGAATGCCTCAGACCGACGCTCTCGAGCAGGATCACGAGTTCATGGTTGAATTGATGACGAAGTGGGTGGCGCGCCTGAACAGCGATGAGTTCCGCGCAAAGGCAAAATTAAAGCGTCCGGTTGAGTGCCTGACCTGTCACGAAACAGATCCGAGAAAAGAGTAACGAGGATTCTCTAGACAACGGTATCGTCCGGAATCACGCCGTTCTTTGGCACGATGATGATACTGTCCCGGATGTAATAACCTTCGCCGTCGAAATCCTGGACACCGGTCTCGTTAAGTAGGCGCGTATTCCTTCCGATATGCGCATTCTTGTCGATGATGGCTTTGCGCACGATGGAGCCTTTTCCGATGCCGATGTTCGGGATTCCCATTTGCCAGTCGTATGCGCGATCCTCGTCGTCTTCGTAGTAATCGGCGCCCATAACGAGTGTGTTTTCGAGGACGACATCTTCACCAACGACACTACGAATTCCCACAATCGACTTCGTGATGCTTGCTCCCTGGAGCAGGGAACCTTCAGCAATCACGGAATCCCTGATGTTGCAGCGCTCGATGCGAGAGGGCGGCAGAAAGCGACCGTGAGTGTAAACGGGCGCAGCCATGTCGTAGAAGTCGAAGTGCGGCGCGGAACCGGTCATGTCCATGTTCGCTTTATAGAAGGCGCCCACCGTTCCCAGGTCTTCCCAGTAACCGTCGAAGAGGTGACCGTAGGCGTTGTAGCGTTGAATGGCCATCGGAATGACCTGATGACCGAAATCAATCGCGGACGGGTCCGAAAGCAGATCCATGAGAACGCCACGGCGAAACAGGTAGATGCCCATCGATGCCAGATACGGCCGTTGTACCGCCTGGCGCGGATTCAGGCCGTGGGCGGCGGTATCGGTTCGCATTTCCAAAAGGGCGTCGCCGGTGGGTTTCTCGCGGAATTGTGTGATGCGGCCGCTGTGGTCCAGCTTGAGCAAGCCGAACTGGGACGCCTGATCCTCACTGCGCGGAATAACGCAAACGCTGACATCGGCATTGCGCTGCCAGTGAGTCTCGAGAAGCTTTTGGTAGTTCATTCGATACAGTTGATCTCCGGCAAGAATCAGCTGGTAGTCGTCGTTGCGTCCTGTGAAGCGGTGAAGATGCTGGCGTACGGCATCGGCTGTGCCCTGAAACCATTCGCGACTCTGCATCGTCTGTTCGGCGGCCAGTACTTCGATGAATCCTTTGCTGAATTCGTCGAAACGATAACCCACGGTGAGGTGCCGATTCAGCGACGCCGAGTTGAACTGTGTGAGCACAAACATCCGATTCAGTCCGGAGTTGATGGAGTTGCTGATCGGAATGTCGATAAGGCGGTACTTCCCACCAAGGGGAACAGCGGGTTTCGAACGGTCACTGGTTAAAGGGAAAAGACGCTTTCCTGCGCCTCCAGCAAGAATGATGGAGATCACATGTGAGTAGTCTTCGCGCTGCTTCCGCCTCATGAGCGCCATGATACACTACGACGGTTTATGCGCGAGTTGTTGGACGCCTTCCTGGATTTTCTTCCCACGCTGATTACTCCGGTCGCCCACGTATTCACCATTCTGGTTCTCGGTTTGCTGGTTTTGAAACTGATCGATTCCGCGTTGGGACGTCTTGCAAGAGTTATTCCGGTCGAACAGGGACAGATCTCGCGGATTGACCATCGAACGCAAACACTGCGGCATTTTGTTCGCAGCCTCGGCAGAGCCGTGCTCGGCGTCAGCCTCGTGATTGTGGTGGCTGACGAATTGAATTTTAATGTGTCGGCTCTCCTCGGCGCGGCCGGCATTGCCGGACTGGCGATCGGCTTTGGAGCGCAGAGCCTGGTGAAAGACGTTATTTCGGGATTCTTTGTTCTTCTGGAGGACCAATACAGCGTGGGCGAGAACGTGCGCATCGGAACGCTGGAAGGTGTGGTGGAAGAGATGACGCTCCGCGTAACGGTGCTGCGGAATGCGGACGGGGAAGTACACGTTATTCCTAACGGTTCGATCCAGACGGTGACCGCCTTATCGCGAGACTGGCGCCGGGCGTTAGTGGACATCGAAGTTTCGGCAAAAGAGGAACTGGGCAGAGTCTTCGGTGTGCTCGCTACTGTCAATGAGGCCGTCAGCCAGAGTATGAGCCGCCTCGTGATCGACAAGCCTGCCATTATCGGGATTGAACGCCTGACGGGAACAGGCGTCACCATACGGCTGGCAGCCAGAACTATTCCGGATAAGCAGGGGGAAGTGGCGCACGAATGGCGCATGAGAATTAAGGAGACGTTCGATCGGGAGGGAATTCGGCTGGCGGAGACCCTCAGGGCTATTCCTTGAAGGTCTCCGACAGGTGTTTTAAAGGCCCAGTTCGGCTTTCTTCTCCGCGATGAGTTTGTCCGCCCCGTCCAGCGACTTGTACTTGTTGTTGTAGAGGCCTTCGAAAATAGGCTTCGCCTGTTCGGTATAGGGCCCTGTAAGGGCCATGGCCTTCGCCAGGGAATCGAGGGCTACGTCGCGCAGTTCGAGAGCTGCTCGTTGCGCGAAATCCTGCTTTTTCATCGCTGCATCGATCTCCGCGGTCTTTTGCTCGGTAGACGCCTTCAGCATCTCAAGGTTGGCATCCTGCGCCGCCTTTGCCGCTTCACCCATCATGTTCACACTGGCGAATCCGTGTCGAAACTGGGCTTCCTGATTCTTCGGATCGGCTTTAAGCACCGCCTCGAGATGATCCCGTGCCTCGCTGAAATTTCGCAGAGTGATCAATGCCAGGGCCAAATCGCTGTGAAGACGTGCCGTTTGCTTGATGTACGCTTCCGGCGACAAATTCTGGGGCCTCGGCAGAGAGAGGGCTTTTTGCGCGTAATCGAGTGCTTTCGGCGGGTTCGGCAGCTTGGCCGCGGCCATCATGTACAGTGAAGGAAAGTGATTCGGGTCGGCTTCAATCGCCGCCTGGCCGAACTCCGCCGCCTTGGCGGCGTCGCGAGCTGCATAAGCCGCAAGCATCCCCTCCGAATAGATCTTGGCCTTGGCCGCCGGATCCGGTGAAGGAGGCTGTTTCTTGTAGGCTTCCGCAAAGGCCAGGATTTTCCCCGACTCCTGTGCTTTCGTCCACAGGTCAATCAGCTCTGTGTCCGCACCGGGTCGACGGCTGGAAGTCGGATATTTCTTGATAAACGCGTCCAGCAGCTCTGCCTTTTTCTTGGGATCCTTTTGGTCCTGAATCGCCTGCCAATCCTTGGAGTCATTGGCCTGGCTGAATGCCGGTACAGCAACGAGCAGGCAACAAGCGAGGAACAATCCCATCCGGCTCCGTCTTCTCATCTTGAATCTCTCCCTAAGGGTTAGTTCTTTCACTTCTTTGCATTGATCAGTTGCGTCAACTCGTCAGGCGTACCGGGAAAGATCTTCTGCAATTCCTGCATCGCCTGCTTTCCTGCTTCTCCGCCGATCGCAGCAGCTCTGGCGAACGCATCGACAGTCTCGTCGCGCTTGTCGGAAGCGACTTTCTCGGCGCCCTGCATGGCCGCTCTCATTTCATCGACGACGAGTTGACCCTTATCGCGGCTGGCGTTGTAGAGGTCGACCGATTCGTTGTACTTCTTTGACAGATCAATCAATGCGGCGCGGTGCGAGAGTCCAATCCAGTACCAGGCGAAGGCGTCTTTCGGGTTGATCTTCAATGCGGCCTGGCATTCGGTAATGGAATCCGAATATTTCTGCTGATTCAGAAGCATCAGGCAGGAGGTTTGGCGGAGCTGCGATTGAATCGGGTTCCACTGGGCATCCGCGATTTCTGCCGGTTTCGGCAGTGCAAGAGCATCTCTCGTGACCTTTAACGTTCGCTCGATGTGAGCATCCTTCGTGGGGCCGCTCGCAGGCACGGTTGCCGAGAGCACGCCGGAGAGCGTGATTAAAGCGTTGAAGTTCTTCGGGTCGTTTTTGAGAACCTTTTCCGCGTACTCAATCGTCTTGGCGTTGTTCTTCACATTCGATGCAGCAAGCATGCCGATAAGGTCGTACTGCTTTTTATCCGCATCGGTGAGCTTGGTCGCCATATCCATGCGCTCGAGCGATTCCAGAGTCTTGGGCCAGTTGCCGGCCCTGGCGTAGCCCAGGAGCATGAACTGGTAAATCTGAGTCAGTGCAATCGGGTCCGCATCCTTATGGTCAGCCAACCACTTTTCAGCGAGGCCTGCCTTTTTGGCTTGATCCGGCTCGTTAAAGACAGCCATGTACTCTGGATACTCGTTGCCCTTCCAATTGACATTCTGAGCAAAGCCCGAGACCGTAACTGTCCCAATGAGTAGTAGGGCTAATGTCCAGCTTGTGATTTTCTTCATGTCTAAACCGACCTCCGATTGAGTGGCCCGATTCTAGTCCGAAAGTCGCCACTGCTGCAATTCAATCATAGTATTCCATCCCCAGATGCGTGATCATGTCCTCCCCCCGCAAGTACCGCAGGGTATTCTTCAGCTTCATCAATTGTATGAACAGGTCATGCTCAGGATAGAGCCCCGGTGCGCACATCGGACTTTTGAAATAGAAACTCAGCCACTCCTGAATTCCACGCATTCCGCAACGCTGAGCAAGATCAAGAAAGAGAACGAGGTCGAGAACAATAGGCGCGGCGAGGATGCTGTCTCTGCAGAGAAAATTTATCTTAATCTGCATTGGATATCCCAGCCAACCGTAGATGTCAATGTTGTCCCATCCCTCCTTGTTATCGCCCCGCGGCGGATAGTAGTGAATCCGCACTTTGTGTGTAAAGTCCTTGTACAAATCGGGGTAAAGCTCAGGCTGCAGGATCTGGTCCAGCACCGACAGCTTGCTTTCCTCCTTTGTTTTGAAGGAATCCGGATCGTCGAGAACTTCCCCGTCGCGGTTGCCAAGAATGTTCGTAGAGAACCAGCCGCTCAGACCCAGCATTCGGGATTTCAGGCCGGGCGCCAGAATCGTCTTCATCAGGGTCTGGCCGGTTTTGAAGTCCTTGCCGCAGATTGGAACTCCCTTTTCCTGGGCCAGTTGCGTCAGCGCAGGGATATCCACGGTCAGGTTTGGCGCGCCATTGGCGAACGGGATCCCCTTTTTCACTGCTGCGTACGCGTAGACCATGCTGGGGGCGATTGCGGGGTCGTTATCACGCAGTGCCTTCTCAAAAGCCGCTATATCGGCATGCGCCGCTTCGGGCTTGAGAAAGACCTCCGTGCTTCCGCACCAGACCATCACCATGCGAGAGAGGTTGTGCTTCGCGCGGAACTTCTCAATGTCGTCCATGACCTGTTCGGCAAGTTCCATCTTGTTTTTGCCGGATTTCACGTTTGGCCCCTGCAAACGTTTGACGTAGTCCTGACTGAAAACCGCTTTCCAGGGAACAATTTTTTCGATCTCGGGACGTACGGCTTCCAGGAGGCTCTTTTCGAGCACACCGGCGTTGGAGGCGCTCTGGAAGCAGTTGTCGTTGTAGATATCCCAGCCGCCGAAAACCAGATCCTCGATGTTCGTCAGAGGCACGAAGTCCTTGATGGCTGGAACGCGCTTATCGGTCCGCTTGCCCAACCGAATGGTGCCCATCTGCGTCAATGAGCCGATCGGTTTTGCGATGTTTTTCTTTACAGCTTCGACTCCTGCGATAAACGTGGTGCTCACGGCACCCAGGCCGGGAATGAGCACGCCCAGCTTTCCTGCCGGCTCCTCGATCTTCACACCCTTACGAACCACAGAACCTCCTT
>DASTBJ010000130.1:0-6928 GCA_035712125.1 Terriglobia bacterium | reverse complement strand
TGCGTACAGAAAGTGAAGGAGCAAAATATGCAACTGTTGATTTACGAGACCGCGGTACCCGTATCCAGCGCGCGACACGCCAAAGCCTCCGTTGAGGTAGGTCGCAACTATGGTTTCAGCAAGAGTGTGAATTCGGTTCCGTTGATGGCTGTGGAGTTCCCAGCTGCTGCCTCGGAATATGCGATCGTTTTCGCCGGCTCTAAGGAAAATCCCATGCCCGCGGTGATTCTCGGCATGCGCGAGAAGGAGAACCTTTTCCTCGACGCGACAGGCGCGTGGCAGGCCAAGTATGTGCCGGCGTTTGTTCGGCGCTATCCGTTCGTTTTTTCTGCCAGCAGTGATGGTAAGACGCTCACCCTGTGCGTCGACGAGGCCTTTGAAGGATTCAATCATGACGGGCGAGGCCAGCGATTATTCCAGGACGAAGGGAAACCTTCCGAATACACCGGGAACGTGCTGAAGTTCGTTCAGGAATACCAGCGCCAGTTCGAGCGCACCAAGGCGTTTTGCCAGAAGCTGATTCAGTTCGATCTGTTGGAGCCGATGGTGGCTCAGGTCTCACTGGCGACAGGACAGACGACGTCTCTGACGGGATTCATGGCGGTGGACCGCAAGAAATTGAAGACTCTCACCGGGGAACAACTTGCTGACCTGGCGAAGACCGATGAACTCGAGCTGCTTTACCTGCATCTTTATTCGATGCGGAATTTCTCGACGGTGAAGGATCGCCTGCAGCAGGGTACCGACGCCCAGCCGGCAAGCTCACAGCCTAACTAGCCAAAGACTGGCACCTTATTTTCCCGGCTTAAGGTGGGGAGGTGGGGCGCCAGCCCTTGGAGTTTTGAGTTGAGTGCTCAGTTTTGAGTCGAGCCGCTGTTACTCATCACTCACTTCAAGCTCAGAACAGCCTAATTGCGATAGTCTGCGAGGCCGGCAGGTTTATTACCCACGGCCTCGCGGTATCCGCAGCACGCCGGATCGCTTTCCCACGATGAGCGCAGTTGTTGCTTCAATACGACGAAGTCTTTTATTCATTAAAGAATTAACAACTCTATGAAGCCGGCAGCGATTGCGTAGTATTCCGGTGTCGAAGGAGCACGGTATGAAACACCGCTTTCTCATCGTTTGTACGCTAATCATCTGGCTCTTGGAGTCCGCCGCGCAGACTCCTCTGTTCGTATCCGGAGCCCCTGTTACCGTTGCGGGCGGAACGGGCTATGTCGGGCTGCACGACCTTAACCGCGATGGCCATCTGGACCTTGTTTCGAGTTCGAGGAGCAGCGGGAGACCCGATGTGCGTCTCGGAGACGGTCGTGGTGGATTTGTTTCCAGCTCGCAATCCGACTTTGGCATCAAACACGCTGCGATTGCGTTTGGAGACGTGAACGGGGACGGTATTCTCGACTGCTCCCAGGCTGATCGGGATATGACGAATGAATACATCCACGTATTCTTCGGAAGCGGCGATGGGAAGTTCGTTACCGCGAATAACGTGCGTCTGGTCGCCAATCGGTCCGTTAGTCTTTACAAACCTCAGATTTGGTTTCTTGATGTGAACGAAGATCGGAAAACGGATCTGGTAACCCAGAATGGGCGCCGAAACACTGTCGAGATTTTTGCAGGTGATGGCCGGGGTGGATTCGCGCCGGCGAAAGTGGTGTCCATTGATCCGGGGTTTAACTTCTACACCACGGCGTTTGGCGATGTCGATCGCGACGGGCATCTGGATATGGTCATCGCAATGAGCCCGCATTCAGAACGGGAACCCGGAAGAATTCGAGTCTATGCAGGAAACGGGAGCGGTGATTTTTCAAGAGCGCTAGGTGAGCCACTGGCTGCAGAGTCCAGGCCGAGCATTGCCGCGCTCGAGGATGTAAACGGAGACACACGCCTCGATGTCGTCCTCAGCCATGGCGAGACGGCACTGTTGACTATCCTGTCGGGAGAATCCAACGGCCGGTTCGCGAAACCGATGACGTTTCCGCTGGAGTCAGGGCACTCGGCATTCACAGTGATCGTCCGTGACGTCAACCGTGACCGGCGGGCCGACCTTGTCCTCGCAACCGTGAACAGCGAGTCGCGTCCGTACAACTCGGGAGTGGTTGTCCTGCTGGGGAACGGCTCAACGTTTACACCGGCGACGGGTTCGCCCTTCCGCGTCGGTCCGGGTGCTTACAGAGCAGCCATGGGTGATATCAACGAAGATGGAGCGCTCGACATAGCAACGTCGAGCTTCGAAGGCGACAACATTACGGTGATGCTGGGGCGTTAGCGCGCTGTCCCCGTGATCCATGCCATGGCGGAACGAGCGTGAACGACCATGACCGGTCTTCTTCTCCTGGCCAGGATGTCGACGCACTGAACAGAGCGATTCCCGGGCGCGGCGTTCCGTCGATGGAGTATGAATTACCGGAGCCATAAAGTCGGTCTCCGACGATCGGGCTGCCCATAGCGGACAGTTGTGCGCGAATCTGGTGTGTCCTTCCGGTTTGGAGGTCGACCTCTATATCAAACTCAGGAGCCATCCCGGCATCGCTTCTGCGCGTGACCTTCTCCACGCTGAGCACGCACTGCAGCCACCCAGGTTCGCTTGCGTTCCGCACGGTTCTGGGGCTGCGTAGCCCCGGCATCATGTAGTGGACATGCGGCCCCTCTTGCGGCGCGCAATTCACAATCGCACGGTACCGTTTTCTTATTTGTCGCTCGACGAGCAGTTGGTTGAACTGGCGCTGGAACTCGCGCGTTTTCGCGAAAACGACCAGGCCGCTCACTTCGGTGTCCAGGCGCTGCGTTACGAGAAGTGGCACCCCAAGTGCCTCGCTTAACTGTCGGACAACGTTTTCCGCATGGTTATCTACAGTCGCATGGATGGGCACACCTGCCGGTTTGTTGGCGACGACAAAGTTGTCGCCGTGAAATACGACGCATGCTTGCCAGTCAAAGTCTGCGACAGGGAATCGTTTCGGGTGCAGATGGACACGGACATATTGCCCGCGAGTGACGAGCCGATCGGAAGTGACGCGCTGACGCTCATGGTAGACCGCTCCGAAGGACAGCAACCGCTCCGCTTGACTGCGCTCCAAACCGAACGCCTCAAGACAGTCGATTAGCGTCCCTCCCTGCTGGACTCTGCAGTGGCCGATACGTCCTTGTGCGGTTGTTATGGATTGGAGTTCCATGAATCGGAGTGCCCAGGCTGCCGAAGACCGCCTATCCCTGGACGCCGGTCCCGGGCAGCAATCGGGAACCGAGACTCTTCTTCATGAGCTGAAGAAAAGTGCGAACGATTCGCTCCGCTTCCTGGGAATTGCCCGCTTCGAAAGCGCGCAGTGTGTCTTCCTGATGGATCAGGCAATCCTCGATGGTTTGAAACAGCCCCTCACGGTTGAAGGCGGCCCGCATCAAAAACAGCGCATACAGCGGGGCGACGAGCCGCTCCAGGGTTTCACGAAGGAATCGGTTCCCCGACAGATCCCAAACCTTCCGCCGATAGGCGAGATGATTTTCGAAAAACGTATCCAGTTGCTGAGACGCCGCGCCTTCTTTGGCTCTGGTGACGAGATCTCGCAACTCGGCAATCTGGTCAGGAGTTATTTTGCGCGCGGCCAGACCGAACGCGAGCGGTTCCACTTCGATGCGAATCTGGTAGATCTGTTCCGCGTCCTCGTTGGTGAACCGCGTCACCTGCGTCCACGAAAACGGCGAGCGCTGAACAAAGCCTTGATGCTCAAGTTCGATCAGTGCCTCGCGGATCAGGCCCTGGCCGACTCCGAACTGCTGTGCCAGTTTACCTTCGACGATTTGGTCGCCGGACTGTAGTGCCCCTGTCAGAATGGCCTCCTTCAGCGCGGACACCACCCGCATCTTCTTGGAAACCGGCTCCAACTTCCGAAATATTGTGTCTGATTTCATGAAAAGTCTCGAAACCGCAGTCGATTATACGCTAGTTCCAACGTCGATCCTGCGATGCCGCACACTGCATTTGGATCGGATAATCTCTGTTCCGTTAATCGTTTGACCTTGACCGGCCGTCAGGGCGCGTACTATATCCATCCGGGACGAAACGAGCCAAGGGCTGGCCTGGGCGGCCAGCCCTTGGGCATAGTGAGTTAAGTTCCGGGTTTTGAGTCGGATGGTCGGCTTAACCTGCAACTCGAAACTCACAACTCAAATCGCCGAAGGCGGTATCGGAAGCTTTGCTCTGGCAAACGATGCGCACACAGGTTGGGATCGTTGGGGCCGGCCCAGCCGGATTGATGCTGGGTCACCTGTTACACCTGGCGGGCATCGACTCGGTGATCGTCGAAGACCGCGCCCGCGATTACGTGATTGAACGCGTTCGTGCTGGAGTCCTGGAGCAGGGCACTGTCGATCTCCTGGTCGATAGCGGCGTCGGCGCCAGACTCCAACGCGAAGGCCTTTTCCACGACGGCATCTACATCAATGTCTTCGGCAAGCGGCGACGGATAGACATGGCGGGGCTAACCGGCCGGCGAATCACCGTCTATGGTCAAAACGAAGTCGTCAAGGATCTCATTGCGGCACGTGTCGCCACAGGCAGGCCGCTTCTATTCGAAGTTGCCGACGTAAGCGTGCACGATCTGGATTCGACACAGCCAACGATACGTTTCAGCAAGGACGGAGAACCGTGCGAGATCCGGTGCGATTTCATTGCCGGATGCGACGGGTTTCACGGAATCTGCCGGCCGTCGATCCCGGCAGGCCAGATTCATATCTACGAGCGCGTTTATCCTTTCGGATGGCTGGGCATTCTTGCAAGCGCGGCGCCATCGTCGCCCGAGCTGGTCTACAGCTTGCACGAGCGGGGCTTCGCATTATTCAGCATGCGTTCGAACACGGTGACAAGACTGTATCTTCAGTGCTCGCCCTCTGAAGACATGTCGCAGTGGCCTGACGATCGCATCTGGGAAGAACTGCTGACCCGTCTTGGCAGCGACGATGGCTGGAAGCCGGCGATGGGACCCATCACGCAAAAGGGCGTGACCGGAATGCGCAGCTTTGTGACCGAACCCATGCAATTCGGCCGGATGTTTCTTGCCGGCGACGCCGCACACATTGTTCCACCGACGGGAGCGAAGGGCCTGAATCTGGCCATGGCCGATGTGTGGCGATTGTCTCGAGCCGTTGGCGACTATTACCAATCCGGCGGCCGTGAACTGCTCGATCGCTACTCGGAAGATTGTTTGAAACGGGTCTGGCGGGCACAACAGTTTTCATGGTGGATGACGTCGCTGCTGCATAAGTCCGATACAGAGAATCATTTCGATCACCGGCGCCAGCGTGCCGAACTGGAGTATGTGACAAGCTCACCCGCGGCAATGACAAGTCTTGCCGAAAACTACGTGGGTTTTCCCATTGCATGTGAACCGACCGGGGAATTGCCAGACGTCTTCGTCAAGAGGTAAGGCATTATGATCAGCATCCTGAGTCTCATGGCCGTCGTCGCAGTGGTACAGCAGCCTTCGTGCGATACCTTGAAGTCCCTTTCACTACCCAACGTCACCATTACCGCACTGCAGTTTGTTCCCGCAGGCGGACAGCCGGCAGCGAGGGGACGCGGAGGTCAGGAAGAACCGTTGCCCGCTCACTGTCGTGTTGCGGCGACGTTGAAGCCGTCTTCGGATTCACATATCGAGATGGAATTGTGGATGCCCGCAGAAAACTGGAACGGGAAGTTCCTTGCCGTTGGCAACGGCGGATGGGCGGGCAGCATACAGACCGGCGCGATTGCCGCAGGGCTTCGCCGCGGGTATGCGACAGCGTCGAACGACACAGGCCACAAAGGCGGAAGCGCGTCATTCGCAGTCGGCCATCCCGAGAAATTGATCGACTTCGGATATCGCTCGATGCACGAGATGGCGGTGCAATCGAAAGCCATCATCCAGGCGTACTACAAGCGAGGCCCGCAGTTGTCCTACTACCAGGGATGCTCGACAGGCGGCCGTCAGGGCATGATGGAAGCTCAGCGCTACCCGGAAGACTTCGATGCGATTATCGCCGGTGCTCCTGTTTACAACGTGCTTCACCTCAATGTTTCGCAAGTTTCGCTTCAGGTTGGAATGCTCAGGGATGCTTCAAAGATCGTGCCGCCGGCGAAGGTCGTGATGTTTGCCAATGCCGTCGTCGCCGCGTGCGACGAGAAGGACGGGGTTAAGGACAGCATTGTGAGCGAGCCGCGAGCCTGCAAGTTCGACCCCGCGGTCCTGCTCTGTAAGGATGGTGACGGGCCCGACTGCCTGACTCGCTCGCAGGTCGAAAACGCGAAGTCTGCGTACCTGCCGGTCACCACGAATACAGGCGCCGCGGTCTACCCGGGGCGTTCACCCGGGTTTGAAAGCCAATGGCGGATTCCCGTTCCCGGACAGGCGCTGAACCCGCTGTTTGCCGATACGCCGCGGTACGTCGGCCGTCAGGATCCCAACTGGGATGTGATGTCATTCAACCTCGAAACGGATCTTGCGTTGGCGCTGAAAAATGGCGGCTTCATCGAAGCAAACGATCCGGATCTGACGAAGTTCAAGGCTCGGGGTGGAAAACTCCTGCTGTATCACGGATGGGCCGATCCCGGCCCCGCACCCGAAAACACCATCAATTATTACGAAGCGGTGAACCGGAAACTCGGCGCAGGCCAGGAAGACTGGATGCGACTGTTTCTGATGCCTGGTGTCGGCCATTGCGGCGGCGGCGTTGGTCCGGATCAGGCGGACTTTCTCGGCGCTCTGGAGCGTTGGAGAGAAGGTGGCAACGCGCCGGATCAAGTCATTGCGACACGTAACACCGGCAGAGGACAAACCGAGATGTCACGGCCGTTATGCCCATTTCCGCAGGTCGCCCGATACACGGGCGCAGGGAACTCGAACGATGCGAAGAACTTCCGGTGTGTTCAGCCCTGACGTCGGAGATTTTC
>DASTBJ010000129.1:0-7999 GCA_035712125.1 Terriglobia bacterium | reverse complement strand
CTTTAGAAATTCTCCGAGGATTTCGCGCTCGAGAGGACTGAAGCAGGCAAGCACACTGTCCCTGCTGCCCCGTTCGACGAGGGCTTCGTACCGATCAAGAGTTTTTTCGACCTGGACGGGGTAATAGGCGGCAAGTTCCGTCGCCGTATCGATCGCCGTTAGTCCTCCACCGACAACAATGGCGGGAAGCCGGACCTGCAAGTTCGGCAGCGCGCTTCGTTTGAAAGCGCCTGTCAGTTGCAGCGCCATCAGAAAGTCTGATGCCTTCCGAATTCCGCACGCCAGGTTGTTCTTCATATCGATAATGGTCGGCCGCCCGGCGCCGGCCGCTATTGCGATGTGATCGAATCCCCATTTCCACGCATCCTCAATGGTCAGCGTTCCGCCAAAGCGAACGCCGCCATAGATGCGGATGGTTTTGCGGCGCGAGAGCGTCAGGTGAAGCAGCGTGAGGAAATTCTTATCCCAGCGAACAGTGATGCCGTACTCGGAAACGCCGCCGAAACCCTCCAGGATTCGCGCGTCGAGTTCTTCGTACATTGCCTTCCAGGAATGTACCGGCTCGGGATCCAGATCCTCGGTTCCCGTAAGGCGGGTATCGAGGGGCTCAATCTTGAGTCCATCTACGCCCGCAACGCCAAAACCTTCGTTCGCCAGGTAGTGCGCCAGGGTATAGCCGGCCGGACCCATGCCCACGACGAGAACATTCTTGCCGTTGTACGGGAGCGCATAGGGACGGCCGATGTTCAGCGGGTTCCAGCGCGTAAGCAGGCCATAAATCTCCACGCCCCACGGCAGTTCGAGGGCGTCTGTCAGGACTGCCGTCTCGATCTGCGGGATGTTGACGGGCTCCTGTTTCTGGTAGATGCAAGCCTTCATGCAATCGTTGCAGATGCGATGGCCCGTACCCGGGCACATCGGATTGCTGAGCATCACCAGCGCCAGTGCTCCTATCGCGTCTCCATGCTTTCGCATGTAGTGCATTTCGGAGATTTTTTCGTCCAGCGGGCATCCCTCGAGAGGAATGTCGAGCGGATTTTTCGTGGCTGCGCCACCGGCATCGCGGATACCTTTCGAGCAGGTATCCTTGTCACGCTCGTGACAGAGAATGCAGTAATGAATCTCACTAAGAATCTGGCGGGGCTCCATCCGCCGATCGGTGAGGACGAATCCGTCACGGCGGCGAAGACGCCCGGGCGGGCCGATCATGGATTCCGGCAACGTGTCGATCGGACGCTCGACCTCAACGAGGTTAAAGTGCTCTACCGCCTCAGGAAACCGGAAACTGACCCAATGCCCGTAAGCAGGATCGTGGAGGTGCAACGCGCACCACTGCAACATGTCCTCGATAGCCGGTGCTACGGCAGCGCGATCCTTTTTCTCCTCGTCCATCAGACGCACGGCCGCCGTCGCAGTGGCGAGTTCGATATCCGCGTCAGAGCCTCTCAGGGCAGCAACCCGCTCCTCAAGTGCCTGGCGTGCCGCTGCCTCCTGTGGAACGGCAATCTTCTTTAACGTTGGGAGTACCCGCCGCCGGACAAAATCGATCTTGAATCGAAACACGGGACTCTGGTCGGATGTCTTTTGCGCGAGAGCCTCAGCCTCCGCTTCGACCTGAAAAAGCCGAATAAGGAACCGGCTGACGTGACCGGCCACACCCACCAGAAGCGCGGAGATCTCGACCGGCGTCCTGGGCTGCACAGGATTAGTCCGATAACTGTTCCACGCCGCGAATAGTTCAGGGTTCGCCGCGGCCAGTTCGGCGTCGAAGAGGTTGTGCAGTTCTTTTAGTCGGTCGGGTTCGAAGAGATCACAATAGGAAAACCCCGGGATTCCCAGGCGCAGTGTACTCGGCATTTCGATATCGTGCTAATTCCTTCCTCCATGATACGAGCACGATATTTTACCCTGAATGACGCTATTTAAAGACCACCTTGTCACGGAAGCCGTTCTTCGCCATAGAGACGTTTGGTGTTCTTGATGGTAGACACGATGGTGATTCCGAGCAGGACGACGATCGCAACAACCCCGCTGACATCACAAAGCAGGTACGTACTGTCGCCGATCCGCACATGTTTCCTGGTGAGCAGCACGAGGTTCCCAATACACACGATCAGCCGTAGCTCCGTGGGACCCATAACACCGTAAGACAGCTTGAAAACCCCCAGCGTGTAGGTGGCGAGATAGATCTCGATGTTCATCAGGAAGTAGACGATGAGAAATCCCATGGCGACAGAGGGCGACATGTATCCCGAGAGACCGAGACCGGCGAGGACGAACGAGATTCCAAAGGCATCGACGACGTGATCTACGTAAAAGCCGTAACGCGGCCGTTGCCGGTTTCGCACCCTTGCGACAGTGCCGTCGAGACTGTCGCCAAACCAGTTGATGGCAAGGCACACGATCCCAGCAACCAGAAACAAGGGATTGTACTGGGCCAGGTAATAAGACACGCCGGTCAGGATCATCCCGGCGAATCCGAGCAGTGTCAGGTGATCAGAGTTCACCCGGGCTGGCATGCGGTCCGCAAGCCAGCGAAGGGTGCGTTTTTCCAGAGGAGTTAGAATGCTCAGCTGAAGCCGCTCTGCATTCTTGAACTTGGTTTGGTCTTTCATCAGGACAGGGATTGTCCCCCCGCCCTCGCAAGGAAGCAACTAGCGATAGTTGCGGTTGCTGGAAAACCCTTCCTTCTTAACCATGGGTCGCGCCTCATTCACGGTGAGAGCGCGTCCGTTGAAATCCGTGCCGTTGAACTGCGCGATTGCCTTGTCGGCATCGTCGGAGCCCATAGAAACGAATCCAAAACCCTTCGATCGTCCTGTATCGCGGTCTGTAATGATGCTGACGGATTCAACCGGTCCGATCTGCGAGAACAGGTTGGCGAGATCTTCTTCCGTCGTCCTAAAGGGGAGATTTCCAACGTAAATTTTCTTTGTCATGCACTTTCCTGATTTTTTTAAGGAACTTCGTCAGGGCTTGCGGAAAGGGACCGGGTCACCGAATGAAGCGAATCGCGGATCCAAGCTCTCCAGGCAGCCAGGGAGGCTCCTGAGTTTATACACCTACACCAGCCATTAGCGACTGTTGTTCAGTAGCGAGCAGGATAACATGGACGCATGAGGCCGCAAGTTGTTTTTCCGTTAACTTTTAGTGAAGAAACCTTCGGCTTCAGCCCTTTCGATGAGCAATTGCGTCCACTCCCACGGTGCATTGGAGCCGTGCGATATCTCGACGTTTCGCATCAGGACGCGTTCGGACGTAATGCCATGTTCTTTCCATGAACGTCCCTGAGTGTGGAAGTTGTGTAGCTGAGGAATGAATCGATCGAGCGCAGAGGCAAAACGCGCTTCCGCTGTCTGACGGGTTTCAAACTCTTCCCACAGGTCGCGAAACTCCTGGGCCTGATCAGGAGGCAGCAGACCGAAGATTCGGTCGGCCGCCCGTTGCTCACGTTCAGCCTTGTCATCCTGCGCGTCGTAGATATACGTATCTCCGGCATCGATTTCGACAATGTCATGAATCAACACCATCCGGATAACCTTACCGACATCAAGCGGTTCGTTCGCGTGCTCGGCGAGAACCATCGCCAGCAGCGCAAGATGCCAGCTGTGTTCGGCGGAATTCTCGCTCCGGGTACCGTCAATGAGATACGTCCGCCTGTAGACGCTTTTCAGTTTGTCGAGTTCAAGTATGAAATAGAGTTGTCTCGCCAGTCGGTCCATGGAACCACAGTACACCTGAGAAGGATTTCCTGCACGTCTGGAAGGACTGGGGAACAACATACCGGGCGGAACGACACGTTCCTTTCACGAACAAGCTCGTCCGTGATCGGGACAAGCGACAACCGCATCCAGGGGAGCCGCGCCTGACGGCTCGTCTGTACTTCCGGGTTAAGGCACCAACGTGGCCGAAACACCAGCGCGACTCTGCCGGATGTGAACGACTTTTACTTTTTCTTCTTGCGCGCCGTTTTTTTAGCTTTGGCTTTCTTCGGCGACGCCGTTTTCTTTGCCGTGGCCCTGGAGGCTACTTTCTTAGTCGACTTTGCCGACATCTTCTTCTTGGCCGGTTTCTTCTTGGCCGTCTTCTTCTTGGCCGGCTTGGCGGCAGCCTTCTTTGACTTCGCCTTCACTGCGGGCTTCTCGGCGGTCTTTGCTTTGGGAGGCGCAGGTTTGGACGCCGGCTTTGCGGGTTTCGCACGCGCAACGGCAGGCGCACCTTCCTCTTCAGATTCGTCGAAGTCGTTTGCCGCGATCGTAAAGCTCACAGTCGAAGACTCGTCCTCGAGGAGAATCTCATCATCCAGGCCGTCATCCTCACCTGCGTCGGACTCCGAATCGGCGTCGAAATCCAGGCCCAGGTCGAGATCGTCATCGTTTTTCATCAGCTAACTCCTTAGAAGCTTTGATACCAGCGGTTGCAATTCGCGCACATTCTACGCTAAACCGCATCAACCGAACCCCGACATTCTTCTTCAATTTCACGACCGGGCGCAATCCCGGCAGCATGTGCTAGTTTTTAGCCACGCAAAAGTCAGGCGAGGTCCCTATGAACAGAAAAGTAGCGGTTCTTACCAGCGGAGGAGACGCCCCCGGCATGAATGCGGCCGTGCGGGCCGTCGTCCGGACGGGCTTGCATCACGGGTTTGAAATGTACGGCGTCGAAATGGGGTTCGAAGGACTGGTTCACGGAAACATCCGGCGGCTGACCGCGCGGGATGTCGGGGGGATCATGCAAACCGCAGGTACCTTCCTGGGATCGGCCCGAAGTGCGGAGTTCATCACAGCTCCCGGACAACAGATGGCTCTTCGAAACCTCCAGAATCCTGGTATCGACCATGTGGTCGTCATCGGCGGTAACGGGTCTCAGAAAGGATCTCAAGCCCTTTCTAAGGCCGGCCTGGCCGTCGTGGGCGTCGCTTCAACGATCGATAACGACCTGTTCGGATCCGACATTACGATTGGCGTGGATACCGCATTAAACATTGCTCTCGAATCGATCGACCGCCTGCGGGTGACTGCCGCCTCGCACCGCCGCGCGCTGCTTGTGGAAGTGATGGGAAGAGATTGCGGTTACCTTGCGTTAATGGCAGGCCTTGCGGGAGGGGCGGAAGCCGTCGTCATACCGGAGCGCGAACTCGCCCCCGAAGACATCGCAGGCCAGATTGTAGCGGCCCACCAGCGGGGGAAGAATCACGCGCTCATCGTTGTTGCGGAGGGCGCGACGAATAATGCCCGCCGCCTCGTCGAATATTTCCGGCAGCATGAACATCAGTTAGGTTTTGAGTTGCGCGCCACCATCCTCGGTCACGTCCAGCGCGGAGGGACTCCCACAGCCTTCGACAGGCTGCTGGCAACTCGCCTGGGGGCCAGCGCGGTGGACGTTCTGGTACGCGGCGAACACGGGGTCCTTGTGGGTCTGCTGGACAATCACCCGGGAACGACACCTCTCACCGAGGTAGTCGACAGAACCAAACCCGTCGACCTCAAACTGCTGGATATGGCCGGCATACTGGCGAAGTGATCCGGCAGCCCTTAGATTTCAGCGCGAGCAGCCCGTTCACTGAAAAAGCTTTTCCCGCCTCTGGAGAGCAGCACCCAGAACGAATAGATGGCCGTAGCCGTCCCAAGAGGAAACTCCAGAAGGCGCAGAACCGATAATACCAGGGTCAACACGCGCCCCCAGTTTCGATAGCGCAACAGTCCTATCCCTGCCGCGATCGACGGCATAGAGATGATCAAAAGCAACACACCCACGAGAAACGTAATCGGCCCGATCAGTGTAAAAGCCTCGAGCGGAATATCGGGATCGGCATTGTCTAGTACGCGGGGATTGTTCGTCACGAACTGCTGGGCGACCTGCCCGCCAAACATCACAGCGAGGCCCAGCAATCCCGTCACGGCGGCGTGAGCAATTATCAGCCAACCCAGAACGCTGACATGCAAGTCCCAGTCGCGCGTCCGCACAACAGGGGGAGCTGGCTGGGGTCCACCCAATGCAAAACCGCAGCCACTGCAGAATTTCGCATCGGGAACGAGTTCGACACCACACTGGGTACAGTGCACAGTTCATTTCCTCCGGGTTATTTTGAGATGTGAATGCTGCCGTTCATATTTTCGATGCGGATCTCGGGCCCTCCGGAGCCTACCTTACCGGTCAGACTGTTTCGGTCCGGCTCGTCACGGGCGGAAAGCTCATCGAAGTCCGTTGAAACCGAGGCAAACCGCGTTCTTGCATCGATCGAGAACGACGAACTCGAGGGCAAGATCATCCTGACATCCGAAAATTTGTTGGTCACGCGAATGTTGTTTCGGGGAGGCTCCGTGTAACGAAGCTCGACGTTGCCATTGCGGTTCACGACAGACACGGTGCCTTTGACGTCCTCAAGCGTTACGTAATGAAACTGGTTCTCTACGGCGACATTACCGCCGACCCGCAGCGCTTCAACTGAAGTATTGCGCGCATTAACGGTCAGGGCGCCCTGGATGTCCTTCAGGTTGATGGAGCCGAACTGGTTTGAAATATCGGCATCACCCTTGACCTCTTCGACCTCGACGTTGCCGTTACGATCCTTGAGTTCGAGCCTGCCTCCGATGCGGCGTACCTCCACGTCAGCAAACTCATTGACGATAACGGCTGCGCCGGTAACATCTTCGACAACCACGCGATCGTTCCTGTTCTTGATGTCTACTGCTCCGGCAATCCGGCTAACCACAGCAGGACCAAAGCCGTTTTCCACATGTTGATCGCCTGTGATGTCTGAGATTTCCACCCCGCCGTAACGGTTATTTATTGTTACATTGGACCGCTTGGGGACCTTAACAGTCAGTGACGTCCTGAATCGCCGGCCTCGCAGTCGGTTGTCATCGCGGTTGTAATTGGATATCACACGATAACGGTTCGCCTCCTCCACAATGGAGTAGTTGAAATCCTTCGAAAGCTCTTCCGCCAGTTTCTCCTCCGAGGCGGTAATGGACTTGGCAACCTCGAGGACAATCTGATCGGTGTCTGCAGGCGTTACCTCCACCGAACCATAACGATTGATGATTTCGATCGACGAACCACTCGGCACAACCTGCTCGTGATGTTCGGTGAATTGATACTCCTTTCCTGTGATGTCGAGGATGTTGACGCCGGCGAATTCAAAAAATGAATCGAAGTCAGATCCAACGTTACTGGCTGCAGTAAGTGCCGTGCCCGACAGGATCACGATGATCAGCAGGACCACCTCGCCCGCGCCGAAAAGAGGCCCCGGCTGTCCGGCCTTCTTCCAGCGCCCGTAGTCGACGAGCTTGATCAGGCCCCAGACAATCAGCAGAACGGGCCAGTAGCGTGCAACCCCAGCCCAGATGGGAATTTCATATCCGAGATTCTTCAGCAGGAAGATCGTGCCGACGACAATGAGGATAAAACCCCAAAAGAAACTTCCTGTGTTGCGTGGTCGGCTCATTGCGACTCCTTTCCCGAACCAGTCTTACCAGCCCGGCGATGCGCGATGGACTCAAGCACCTTGGCAATCCCGATAACGACAAGAATCACGGGCCATACCCGACCGATCGGATACTCGGAAGGGTAGAGGTTGTTCAGGAGCAACAGGACCCCAAGAACGATCAGAATCAGAGGTCCTGTCATGCCCCGGTGCCTTTCAGAAAACGACGGATGAAAACAAATCCGACAAGAATCAATATGACGGGCCAGAACCGTCCTACTTGTTCAAGAGAGATGACGTTGAAGTTATCCAGGAGAAAGAGGCTACCCGCGAGCACAAGGACGATTCCGCCCCACAACTCCATGTCCCCGACCCCCATCTGGTCGCTGAGCTGGTCGAAAGGGGTGATCAGGTTGATGCCTTCCCGCGCCAGTTTCCGTTTCTTTGCCGTGTAGTAGGCTTCGAAGGGCATGTAGACATAGAACCCGAATGCGAGAAGACCAAGGAGCGCGTCGCTGTGACCGCCCACCGTGTCAACCATCGTGACCAGCGTTCCAAAGATCAGCAGGT
>DASTBJ010000128.1:0-5460 GCA_035712125.1 Terriglobia bacterium | reverse complement strand
GGGAAGGGTATTACGCTCGTTAGGCCCGCGTGATAAAATACCCGAAATTTTATGAGATTAGGACAGTTAGCGGTGATTCTGGCGACCGTCCCCACGATGGTGGTAGCCGGAGCTCAGGACGAGTTCCAGCTGAAGGTCAACGTCTCGCTTGTGTCCGTCGACGTAGGGGTTTATGACCGAAAAGGGGAAGCGGTAACCACTCTGAAAAGAGACGATTTCCTTGTTTACGAGGACGATCAGCCCCAGGAAATTCGCGCCTTCGAACCCAGTGGGGTTGCATTCAACGCGCTGTTGGTAGTAGACCGCAGCGCAAGCATGCGGAATGCTTGGGACTCAATGGTGAACGGCCTCAATCGGTTCATGGAGGTTTTGCGGACGCATGACCGCGTAGCCATTGCCGCTTTCGACAGTGAAATCGAAATGGTCTCGAAATGGCGAAGCGCCAAGAGCGGAAGACAGGAAAAGGTCGGCATTGCTCCGGACGGCAGGGGGACCGATTTCTACGGAACAATGGTTTGGGCCGCGGGATATATCAAAGGGGAGAAAGGTCGCAAGGGAGTGGTGGTTTTCACCGACGGAAAACAGTCCGGTGGATTTGGCGACGGTATTAACGAGGCGCTCGGACGCATTCGTCAGGTGAACGTCCCGTTCTATTTCGTCGGTTACAACACGGACGCAAGAAGCGCTTCCGAAATGAAGCGGCTTGCAGAAGTATCCGGTGGCCGGGCGTTCTTCCCGAGAGACGTTGAGGAATTATCCAGTGTCTATGAACAGATCGCCCGAGACCTCGGTCGTGCGTACAGCATCAGCTATGCATCGCCGAAGCCTCCCGATGGAAAATTCCGAAAGATACAGGTTCGGACTCTCGATGTGAGGCTGCACGTTGCGCAGTCTCGGGATGGTTATTATGCGAGGTAGGGGGCACCTCGCGGTTCTTTGTCTCGCGACACTCGCGAGCAGCGCTGTGCTGACGGCGCAACAGGTTACTCCGATACGTCAACCCGTATACCAGGTCGTTGTTGACGTCGACCCGGTGGCGATCGATGTTGCAGTCACCGATCGGCAGGGACGTTCCGTCACAAATCTTACCCGCGACGACTTTGTTATCTACGAGGACGGACAACCGCAGACCATAAGGAGCGTCGATCTCGTCGGCATACCCTACAGCATCCTTGTCCTGGTGGACCGAAGCCCTCGAGACCAAAAGAGTGACTGGCCGAAATTTGTTTTGAGATCTGTCGATCTCTTTCTGAAGAACCTCAGAGGGCCGGACAGACTGGCGGTTGCGGGATTTGACGATCGCGTTGCAGTGCTTGTGGATTGGCGGGCGTCCAGAAACGGAACGATCCAGCGAGTAATGCTTCGCAAGTCCGATCAGCACACTCGATTTTTCGAAGCGCTAAACTGGGCTTCCGAAGAGATGGATTATCTGGGCTCTCCTGGCACACAAGCGCAACCTATCGCCAATGGCCGAAAAGGCGTCATTGTTTTCAGCGACGGGCGGGATCACGACATGTATCCCAAAATTCAGCGTGTCGATGGCCGCGATATCCCGGATCCGCTTTATCAGGTGCCAACCTCTGTCAATGCGCGCTTCGAAAAATCCAGAATGCGGCTTCAGGAAGGCCGCGTTCCGTTTTATTTCGTCGCCGTCGATACAGATCGGCAGCTCTCAGAGAATTCCGCCCAACGCAAGTACGACGGATGGGTGAAATTCCTCCGCGAAGTCCGCACACGGATGGAGGAACTGGGGTCCGCCTCCGGCGGACATACGGCATTTCCGAAGGAAATAGGAGATCTCCTTCCGTTATATGACCGGATTCAGCGAGACCTGGGGACGGGCTACCACATCACCTATCATTCTCAACGCCCGCCCGATGGTCAGCTTCGCCGGGTGGAAATCAAGCTCCGCAACAGCGACGCGCAGATTTACCAGTCCACGAGTAATTATTATCCCCGCTGACGGGCACCGTTATCAGGACGCTTTGGCGGAAACTGGATGAAACTCGAACTCCCCGGTCCTCGTTACATCCGCTTCGATATGCTGTCCCGTCTGGATTTCACCAGCAAGGAGCTTTAACGCGAGTTTATCCGCGATCAGACTCTGAATTGCCCGCTTTAACGGCCTCGCGCCAAAGGCGGGATCGTACCCTTCCTCAATGAGCGCCTCCCGCGCAGCCAGCGTCAAATCGAGAGTAATCTTGCGGTCTTCGAGATGTTTTCGCAAGATGGCGAGTTGAATGTCGACGATCTTCGCGATCTCGGCCTTATCCAAAGTTCTGAACGTGATGATGTCGTCGATACGATTCAGAAACTCCGGTTTGAAATAGGCTCGCAGCACTTCCCGGATATTCTCGCTTGTCGCTCCCGCCGCTACGTTGGAGGTCATAATGATGACGGTATTCTTGAAATCGACCGTTCTTCCTTTGCCGTCTGTCAGTCGACCGTCATCAAAAATCTGAAGCATAATATTCCAAACGTCCGGGTGAGCCTTCTCAACCTCGTCCAGGAGAATGACGGAATACGGGCGTCTGCGAACGTTTTCGGTCAGGTATCCTCCTTCGTCATAACCGACGTATCCCGGAGGAGCTCCGATCAGCCGCGAAACGGAATGCTTCTCCATGTACTCGGACATGTCGATTCGAACCATGGCTCTCTCGTCATCGAACAAAAATTCGGCGAGAGCCCGGGCAGTTTCCGTCTTTCCCACCCCCGTCGGCCCTAGAAACATGAAAACGCCGATGGGACGGTTGCGATCCTGAAGACCGGCGCGTGATCGGCGAATCGCGTTCGCCACGGCTGTGAGAGCTGTATCCTGTCCGACGACCCGTTTGCGGAGTAGGTCTTCCATACGGATGAGCTTCTGGACTTCGCTCTCCAACATCTTGCTGACAGGAACACCGGTCCACTTTCCGACGATTCGCGCGATGTCCTCTTCGTCGACCTGTTCTTTGAGCATGCGCTCGCTTTGCTGCATTTCTTCAATGCGTGCGTTCGCTTCCTTCAATCGACGTTCCAGGTCCTGGAGCTTCCCGTACCGAAGCTCGGCAACCCTGGCGTAATTTCCCTCGCGCTCAGCTTTTTGCTCTTCGAGGTGGACCGCTTCGATCTCCTCCTTGATGGTACGCACGGATTGAATGAGTTCTTTCTCGCGCTGCCATCGGAGTTTCATCTGTGAAGACTTTTCGCGAAGTTCGCCCAGTTCTTTTTCGAGTGTGCGCAGCCGGTCTTTCGACGCAGGATCCTCCTCCTTGCTGAGCGCCTGCTTTTCAATCTCCAGTTGGACAATTTCACGTTCGACGGCATCAATATCCACCGGAAGAGAGTCGATCTGCATACGCAGGCTTGCTGCTGCTTCATCGACGAGGTCGATCGCCTTGTCCGGCAGGAACCGATCTGTAATGTAGCGATTCGACAGCATCGCGGCGGCAACGATCGCGGTGTCCTTTATTTTCACACCGTGGTGAACCTCGTACCTTTCCTTCAGCCCGCGAAGAATGGAGATGGTGTCTTCGACGGTTGGCTCACCGACATACGTCTTCTGGAAACGCCGTTCGAGAGCTTTGTCCTTTTCGATGTACTTCTGGTATTCGTTGAGCGTTGTCGCGCCAATGCACCGCAGATCGCCTCTGGCGAGTGCAGGTTTCAACATGTTCGACGCATCCATGGTTCCTTCCGACCCGCCGGCGCCGATGAGGGTATGCAGCTCGTCAATGAAGAGAATGATGTCCCCGCCGGATTCCTCGATCTCCTTGAGGACAGCTTTCAGACGATCTTCGAATTCTCCTCGATACTTTGTTCCGGCAATCATCGACCCGAGATCGAGCGCAACAAGACGCTTTCGCTTGAGCGATTCGGGAACGTCGCCCGCCACAATTCTCTGAGCGAGACCTTCGACAATTGCGGTTTTTCCGACTCCCGGTTCACCGATGAGGACCGGGTTGTTTTTCGTTCTTCTCGACAACACCTGGATGACACGCCGGACTTCCTCGTCCCTGCCGATCACGGGATCCAGCTTGCCCTTGCGTGCAAGGTCCGTTAAATCGCGCGAATAACGCTGTAAGGCCTGGTACTTTTCCTCGGGATTGGGGTCGGTGATCTTCTGGCTACCCCTGATCGAGACCAGAACCTTAAGGATCGCTTCTCGGGTGACACCCTGAGACTGCAAGGCTTTGGCGACAGCCTCGCCCTTGGAGTTGGCGAGAGCAATCAAAAGGTGTTCCGTACTGACGTACTCATCCTTGAACTGATCCGCTTCCTTCTGAGCATCCTCCAGGACACGATTCAAGCCGGGACTAAGGTGGATGTCCGCCTGTCCCTGAACCTGGGGGAGCTTTGAAACGGCATTCGAAAGATCCGTCGCGAGAACCTGCACGTTCGCACCGAGCTTCTGGAGCACCGGGAGAACAACACCGTCTTTTTGTTGAACCAGCGCCCATAGAAGATGCTCGGGCGATAGCTGGGGGTTTCCTTTCTCCTGTGCGTGGGATTGCGCAGACTGCAGCGCCTCCTGGCTTTTCAACGTGAACTTGTCGAATCGGATCATGTTCGCTCCCGTTAAGATCGCGACGGACTCCTCCTGGGAATCCGCCGCGGAATTCTTACTTCACTTCTGCAATCTGAATCTGCTTGGGCTTTACCTGCTCTTTCTTCGGAAGGGAAATCTTCAGGATTCCATCCTTATAGTCGGCTCGGATCTTTTCCTCGTCGACGATTGCCGGAATTGAGAACGATCGGCTAAAGCCGCCGTAAGCACGTTCGATCCGATGATAGTTTTCCTGCTTGGTCTCCTTCTCGAAGCGGCGCTCGCCCTTCAAGGTGAGGACGTTCTTTTCCAGGTTCAGCGTGATGTCCTTCCGTTCCACACCCGGCAATTCCGCCTGGACCATGATTTCATTCTCGGTCTCGTAGATATCGACCGCCGGACTCCAGGTCGTAGTCGAGGACGGTTCGTCACCTCTCCACCCGCGCCCCGCGTCATCGAACATCCGGTTCATCCGTTCCTGCATGATGCTGAGTTCCCGGAAAGGATCCCATCGAGTCAGTGCCATAGGTCTAACCTCCTAATATTTAAGTCGAAATGTAGCATAAGATCTTAGTGTGTTGCTGTCAATACCTGACCTCGAGAATAAAGCACTTTAAATACAGCGTTTCCGGAACCGCCATCAAAACGGGGTGGTCCGCGGACTGAATTCTCCGCTCCACGACTCGAAGCCAGCATCCGGCATCCCGTGCTGCGTCGGCGAGCATTTCCGCAAACAGGGACTCGGACACGTGGTAGGAGCACGTGCAGGTAACAAGGATCCCGCCATCCTTTAATAAGCGCATCGCGCGATTGTTGATCTCTTTGTACCCGCGTAGGGCGCCATCCAGGCTTTCTCGGTTACGAGCGAATGCAGGTGGATCCAGGACGATCGTGTCGTACTTTTCACCTCCGGCAGAACGTTCCCTTAGAAAGTC
>DASTBJ010000127.1:0-6038 GCA_035712125.1 Terriglobia bacterium | reverse complement strand
CGCTCGTCACCGAGCTTAGGGGGCACACGAACTGGGCGTGGCAAGATGCCTAGCCGCCTGCATAGCGCGCGACGCCCACGATGCTGCCCGATCGGATCATACTGGCTGATGTTTCAGCCGCACTCACGGATGCATGGTCGGAGGTCTTCGCGCAATACGACCATGTTCAAGTCCACTGCGGAGATTTTTTTTCGATTGACGCTGACGCCATGGTCAGTCCGGCCAACAGCTTTGGCATTATGGATGGAGGTCTCGATGCTGCAATCCGGGACGCCCTAGGCGGGCAAGTGCTGTCCAGAGTGCAGGAGGTCGTCTTGGACCGCCACCATGGTGAAATTCACGTCGGACTGGCCGAGATCGTCCCGACGGATCACCCGCGCTGGCCATATCTCGTAGTCGCGCCCACGATGCGAATTCCCGAGAACGTTGCCCATACGCTCAATGCCTATCTCGCGTTCCGAGCCGTTCTGCTTACCGTCGTGCGATACAACCGGGTGCGCGCAAACGAAAGGATTCGAACCGTGCTGGTGCCCGGACTCGCGACCGGAGTGGGAGGCATGGATGCCCGCCGTTGCGCGGCCCAGATGCGAATCGCCTTCGACCAAGTATCTAGTCCGGCCCGAATCCCGAGCTTCTCGATGATCCATGAGGTGCATCACAAAATGCGGTCCGCAATCTGATGAGAGGGGATCACCAGCGCGGCTCGTAAAAAGGCACGCGCATGGATTAGCCTTGAAGGTGCCGACAAGTTGAGTTGAAGGTGCTGCTGAAGTGGTCGCTGCGCCATATGTTGTTTGCCGCATTGCCAGCTCGGCCGAACGTGGCACCTATTTCGCCAACTAATCTGGCTTCTAATTCACGTTAGACGCCGGAGTGGATCCCTTTGAACTCCCCTAAAAGCATCCTCGGCCAGATTCAAGATCAACTCGTGACCATTGAGTCGAGGGAGTCGGTCCAAGTACTGTACGCCTGCGAGTCTGGGAGTCGCGCGTGGGGATTCGCGTCGAAAGACAGTGATTTCGATGTGCGTTTCATCTATTTGCGACCGACCGAGTGGTACGTATCCGTGGATCTCGAAGCCAAGCGCGACGTTATCGAATTGCCGCTAGCGAATGCGCTAGACATCAACGGGTGGGATCTTCGAAAGGCTCTTCGGCTGCTGCAACGCTCGAATCCACCACTGCTGGAATGGCTTGGATCGCCAACGGTCTATCTCGAGCAGGGGCCTATCGCAGGTGAAATGCGGACACTTGCCCGAGAGTTCTATTGTCCTGTCTCTTGCGCGCATCACTATCTCCACATGGCTCAGCGAAACTTCCGCGAATACCTGCGCGGACCGGACGTATGGCGAAAAAAGTATCTCTACGTTCTGCGTCCCCTGCTGGCCGTGCGTTGGATAGAATCAGATCTTGGATTGGTTCCCACAGAGTTCTCGCGCCTGGTCGAACGCCTGGTACAAGATTCGAAGCTTCGACTGGCCATTGACGGGCTCTTGGACGAGAAGCGTCGTGGTTCAGAGCTAGATCGCGGGCCGAGGATTGAGCCGATTAGCGCATTTATCGAGGAACAGCTTGCACGTTTCGACGAGAATCCCCTTCCTTCAAGGCCCGAAATGCCACCGACGGAGCCTTTCAATCGGGTGTTCCGAGAGGCCCTTTTACCAAAACCGATGAAGACCGGCGTCTAACAACGCGCTGGACCGGACGCCGGTCTTGTCACGTCCCGTGCGCTGCAGCACGGGCCGCGCCAATCGTCGTCCCGTAGGTCAGCGCGGACGTTAGAGGGCAACATGGCGCACGTGCCGGTAATGAACAACACGAAGTGGGAAGAACTACGGCTCGCGATGTACGAGTTGGGTGACTTGAGCCCACTTTGGCGCACACGCGATGTCGAAAATGGTTACCAAAGCGACTGGGATGGAGAGTGGTTCTATCACTTCCGCTTGGGCGGTTATGAAACGATTGAGTGGGTAGAGATGAAGATCGTTTCCCCAGAGCAACGTTCTGCAGTGCTAAGCGCGCTTGCAGCCATCCACGTCCCCGGCGAGCTAACGGAACACGGGTTCCGGGTTTTCGGGCATGTCCCCGTCGGAAAGCTGGTTGAGTACATCAATGCCCCCTAACATGGCGCTGGTGCGGACGCGCCGCGAGCCGCCGTGCCTATTCGAGGCTGCGCTGCGGCGCGCGGCCCCTCGACGTTAGGCCGAGTCAAATAGTGCATCGGCAATATCGCTATGTCGGTCCAGTAGAAATCGCGAACGCGACGAGGAACATCGCTCCAGGCATCGCTCTACGTTCCGCTGCCGATGTGCTTGAGTGGGTCCGCCAGTCCCGTTCCGAGTTCGATCGCTCTGGACGTATTATTCAAACCTTCGTCGTCGCTAACGATGGTTCTCTTCTTGTCGCGGATCGCCGTAGCGAGCACGTTGCCTGCGCTGGCGGCGCATCAGTCTTAGCTGCAGGGGAAATCACGTTCCAGCGCATCGGTCAGTCCATCGAAGCGGAGGAGGTCACAAATCAATCCACCGGATATTGTCCTGAGCCCGCGTCATGGAAAGCGGTTGCAGAAGCGCTTGCGCGAGCTGGTATTCGGGGACCGGATGGTTACACAACTAGATTTATCTTCCGCCGCTGCGAGCACTGCGGTCAGATTAACGTAGTCAAGGAAGAGCTCTTTCAATGTGCGGTCTGTGATCGGCCCCTGCCATCAGCGTGGAACTGTGATGCTCACTCGGCCTAACAGGGCCTTGACCGAGGCCTGCAGCTCCCTACGCTGCGCATGCGGCGCGGCAGGACGCGGACTTTAGGCGTCACATGGCAGCGGAGAGGCATTTCGAGCAGCGCTTCCTTGACGAGGAAGGTATCTGGCTGATCACGCTGCCTGGCCGAGACTTCGAGGTCACAATCGCTGGTGACCGATACGCTCCAGCACCAGAGCACGTAGCGACTCTCGAAAAGATAGTGCCAAGCATCGACAGCCTCACAGACCGTGCAATGGCCTACCTTGACGAGTTCGTTGACCGCACGAGATTTGCGAACGGACAATCGTGGTTCTTTGAGGGGCTTACCCTGGGTAGAGAAGCCGACGCAAAGCCGGGCGATGTCACTCTTGATTTTTCGATCGAACATGACACGTACGGGTTTTGGAGCGTCGTTTTTCGCTTCTCGAGCGGACGCTTCTTCCCCATCAAACTAGTTCGTGCTCAAACCTAAGGAATGCCATGCCTAACATCGCGTGTTTGAACGACGCCTGCAGCTCGCTACGCTGCGCATACGGCGCGGCAAAACGCGGACGTTAGACGTCACTCCCCATGTGCAAGCCCTCGTGGAGAACGTTGATTTGGACTTTGATGGTGCTGCCGCTGTGGGCACTCGCAACTATTCCTGCCCCTGTTCCTCTGGATGACCTATTCTCTGCAGCCGACCAAGTGCTGTTGGTGCAGGTTGTGGAAGGCCGTGTTCTGGGCCCTGGCGAAAACAATTGCGGCGCCCGATACGTTGGCACGGTGAAACGTTCTTTCAAGGGAATGCCCAACGCGTCACATGTCGAGTTTGGGCCGCATTCTCAACTGCGCCTGGGGGTTTACTACCTCCTGTTTCTCACAAAATCCGAGACACCCTACGAACGCTACGTATCAACCAACTCTGGGCACCTAAACGCCAAGGCTGAGTATGCCAAGCGCTGTAAGGGTTTTATGGCGCCTTACGCAATCATGCACTTCGGTTCTGGAGCAATGATCGTGAACGACGGCGATTCGAACGTTGACAACTGGGTGGTGAACTGGCGAACGCTGATAACCTTGCCCAAATCCGTCAAAGTCAAAGAAACAAGGACGCATTTTCTCGTAACCGTCGGCGAAATCGCGAAAGTCCTCAAACCCAGATCGGGGGAATAGTGGCGTCTAACAGGCAGCAGATCCCGACGCGCGCGACCTTTGCCCTGTGTTCAGTGCCGTTGCCAGCGCGGCTCGCTGCGAACGTTAGAGTGGTAGCTGCGCCGCCGCACCGCGAAGGTTCGAGCATACGAGCGAGCGAAATATCATGGGTGCGGTATGAAAGCATGGCTGCCAATGCTCAGCGACAACGTCTTGGTCTCGCCCGCGTATAACTGTTCCAAAATGAGCGCGTAGCCTCCCTGCACGTACCCTTCGGCGAACTATTCCACCGCTGCAACGAAGCTGAGCGGAGCGACTTTCGACAGTTCTGAATATGCGAATGGGATCCCAGTCCAGATCCGGTTCGTGGTAAAAGTCTAGGAACGCTGATGCTGCCATCTAACATCGCGTTATTAACCCACGCCTTCAGCTCGTTGCGCTGCGCATGCGGCGCGGCAAAACGCGGACGATAGTGCGCATGGCGCTGTCCTCCACCGAGCTCCAGCTCAACCGGATTGCGCAAAACTTGGTGCCGGTTAAGGAGGGCATTGAGTGGTTTGTTGCCTTAGCACAAGAGGAGCAGCGATCAGTCCTAAGCGCGCTGGCGTACATCACTAGTCAATCGCACCCGTTGGCTAGTGAGGTCGAGCCGGCTATAGCTGAAGCTGGACTGAAGCCAACGTTCACACCGTGCGTCATGGTTTTGAAGGCACCTCGACCCGAAAAGGGGTGTCAACGCCTTCCTGGTTTGCCGCCTGACGAATGGGTTAAGAGCTTTCGGCTCATGATTGCGCTATTTGCTCTCGCTGATCGAAGGCGCCGCGAGACCTCTTGCCGCAACGGCTGTACGCATGACTGGCACAATTTACCCAAAAATAATTCGCACTAACAGCCCGTTGTCGACCGACACCTGTACCTCGGCGCTGCACGCTCAGCGCAGCGCGGCAAGACGCCGACGTTAGACGATGAGCGCCGTCGAAGCGGAAGGTCAGTGGATGGTGTCCCTCGAGGCAGGCGCCAAGGCGAAGTTTCTCGCTTCGCTCAGCCATGAGCTCACCATCGTCGGGCGCGGCGCTTCGTATGAAGTTGGAACTGATGGTCTTACGCGACCGGAGCTTTTGCGGCACGTCAACGAAATTCAACACCGCGTGTCCGCATGCCTGAGTCAACTGCTCCGAGGCGAAGGGAATGAGAGCTTTGAGCGCTCGATCGCTAATTGGGTATTGGAGGCGCCGGATAGGGAACTCCGGCGCTGGACCGCGCAGGCATGGCAACATGCCAAGTCATATATTTTCCGTCCAAACTAACAACGCCATGGTGGCAAACGCATAGCCATACGGCGCGTGGGCGCGGCGGTAAGCCTCGCCACAGCCGCTTACCTAGACCGCGCTGCCGACCACCGGACTAGAAGTCTATCGGCTCGCGCCGCGCGAACTCCGTGGTCGCCGAGCCGTCTGCTTTCGGCCAAGAGCCGTCACTCGCATATGAACCATGTGACGGAGAAGCAACGCTCACCGCCCCGAAACTCGCCCTAAAACACTCGCTTTGCGCTGCACGACGCAAAAGAATTTCCTTTTCTTCATCGCTGCCGCGGCAGCGCGGCCGGCCCAAGCCGGCCCCGCGCTTAGCAACTTCTACCGGTTCTTGCGATGCCGCGTGACATTGCGATCGAGGAACGTACGGATCAGCGTCGCGATTTGCGGACCATGCGTCTCCAGTGCGAAGTGACCCGTATCGAACAGATGCACCTGTGCATTCGGGTTGTCGCGCTTGTAGGGCGCGGCACCGGCAGCGAGGAAGATCTCGTCGTTCTTGCCCCACAGCACGAGCATCGGCGGCCGGTGCTCGCGGAAGTACTGCTGCCACTGCGGGTACAGCGGCATATTGGTACGGTAGTCGTAGAACAGATCGAGCTGGACGTCCTGATTGCCCGGACGATCCAGCAGCGCCTGATCCACCGTCCAGGCATCGGGGCTCACCAGTGAGGCATCCGGCACGCCGTTCGTGTACTGCCACTTCGTCGCCTTGAGGCTTGTCAGCCAGCGGAGTGCTTCACGGTCGCCCTTTGCCCCACTGCGCCAGTAGGTCTTGATCGGATCCCAGAAGGCGCCGATGCCTTCGTCGTAGGCGTTGCCGTTTTGGATCACGATCGCCGAGACGCGCT
>DASTBJ010000126.1:0-3796 GCA_035712125.1 Terriglobia bacterium | reverse complement strand
ATGTTCCACTTCACACACGTGTACTCGATGACGTCCGGCCACATCGGCGTGGAAATCCTGACTTCGGCAACACAGGGCTTCGCAGAGTTCAACCCCGAGCGCTACAAAGACCTGCAGATTGCGAACGGACAAACCAACGAGATCATCGCGCAGGTAGGGGCACTGCTGAAATCGAAGCAAAACGACAATCCCCTTGCGGGACTCTCGGTACGAAAGATCGTGCTCGCCGGCTCATCGGCTTCGGCGGGCGTGGTCGTGAACTATATGAACGCGCACATGACGTATCGACTCGCGGACATGAAGCCCATATTCGACGGTTTCCTGCCGACAAGCAATGCCAGCAATATTCCATCCGTAGACGTACCGACGATTCAGGTGCCAACGATGCTCGAAGTGTACCGGGGAAACGGGCCGACGCGCGTCGACAGCGATGCTCCGGGCGGTCAGATTCGCATTTACGAATTTGCCGGCATGGCGCACATCGATTCGCGCGACGCCGCGGCGTACTATCCGGATCCGTGCCTGAATGCGATCAGCCGGTTCCCGCTGGCGGTGTATATGTCGGTTGCGCTGAATCACCTTTTCGCGTGGTCGGACAATGGCACGATTCCTCCACAGGCAGATCGGTACTATCTCGACTACAACACAGCCAATGACGGTTCGTTGTTCGCGCTGGATGAGTTCGGAAATGTGAAGGGTGGAATTCGCAACCCGTATGTCGACGTTCCGGCAAAGAGCTACCATGTGCCGAATTCCGGCGCTCAGCCGCCGATCAAGAATCCGCATCCGTTTATCGCAGCGCGTGGCGAAGCCGCGCAGAATCAGTTATGCGGCCTTGCGAATTATGAGAAGCCGCTGGCGACCGAACAGCTGAAGAAACTTTACAGGAACACCAGGGAATACCGGACTCGCGTCCAGCAGCGTTACGACGAACTGGTCAAGCAGGGCTGGGCACTGCCATTGCCGATGCTGAGAGATGTCGTCATAAGCGACGCCGCAAGAGTGACGTTCTAGGTTCAGGCTCCGGTCCTCGCGTATCGCATTTCAACCTCATGGTATCGGCGATGGATCCATGTCAAGACTCACCAGGCTCAGTCTGCATTCCGCACAATAGCCCCTTTCGAGTCTGTATTGGTAGCAGCATCGCGGACAGTAGGAGCGGGAGTCGGCGGATTCTTTCCGGGGCGCTCGCAGCAACTGTTCGAGGCTCCATCCATTTCTTTCCAGAAAAGCCCCAAGCGCTTCGCGCCAACAAAGGGAATACCAGTCGGTACCCTCGTCGGGCTGGCCGCCGTTGTCGGATGGCACCGCCATCGGAATCTGAAAAAACTCCTTCCGGAGATACCGTGCACCTTCGGTCAGGAACTCTTCTCTCGAACAGAGCACCGATGAAATCGCGAGTGGGTGAAACTCGCTCAAAGACCACTGGGCGAGATGGTCTCCGGCTCGAATGGCAGAGATTGGCCAGAGGATCATCATCGCTTTTGTGAGGCCGCGTTCGGGGTGCGGCCAGCCGTGGAGACGCTGGAACGCTCGATCAAACTGATGGGCGATGAAAATGCTGAGGAGCAGCATCAGGGCCAAAGGCATCAGCAAGATTCTGTAGCCGAATGTCGAAGCCAGGACCGGAAAAGCGATTATTAGCAATGCGAATTCCGTCTGGCAGGCGACATTGAGACGGCGGGTGGCGTTGCGGAGGGCAACCAGCCGTTCACGTATTGCTGAGTCATCCAGACATCGGCGAAACTCGGTCGCCAACAGCGCTTTCCGATCCGATTCGGTAGCCTCCCTGAGTCGGGCAATATGATTCGCCATGCGCAACGCGTTTACCGGAGAAACGAATTGCGCAATGGGTTTCCCGTTGCATCTCAGCTTCTTCCCATCGGCGGTCACGGCAAACGTCTCTGTCCATCGTGCGCACAGTGTTGTTGCGCTGCCTGTTTCTATGTCAGTTGCGGCTGTCCAGATGCCGGTCATGTCTATCCGCAACGCAGAATTGCCGCCGGCAAAAAGCCTGCCAAACGGGGGAGTCAGAGGACCAAGGTAGAGGATGGTGCGGATCAAGGAAAGAGGCCAGCCCGTCTCTGAGGACCTCCAACGCCCGAAAACAGGCCGGCGAAAAACAAAGCTACCCAGCGGCAGCCAAAGAACACATTCGAGAACGTACAGCCCGCCGAAGACGAGGACGAGTTCCTGAAAATCCGTCATCCTTGTGGAGCAGCCGCTGCATCCTCCTTCTTTGTGCGGCCACTGAAGAATCTTTTCAGCGCCCCGCCGAGAGCCGCGAGGCCGAGGAGGATCAACTTCCAGAACTTTTTAAGCAGGCCTGTCTTGACGGCCATCGCACCGGCGCCACCGGCGATGAGGGCCGTCACTCCATAGCTGGCAACTTTGTCGCCCTGGATGTAGTCCCGATAACGGAGGCCTTCCTTGAAATCGATCGCAGAGAGGAGGCCTTTTGCCGGTTCGCGAATGGAATCCAGTTGGTCGATACCCGCTACCGCATTCAGGACAAGCACTCCTTTTCTTCCGAGAATCCGAATACCGTAGTTGAGGGTGTGGTCGTCGCTGCCAGCGAAGGCAAGCTCCTTAGCCCAGTAGAGCTTATGCTCCGCCGCATCGTAGCTCGGAGGCTCAGCCCAACCGATCAGCGTGACCGCCTCAAATCCTGCCTTCTTACGTTCTTCGTTCGCCGCGTCAGTCTCTGCTTTCATTTCTGCAAGCAGTTTTGTGTAATCGATGTCGGCGGCATCGCTGTCATCGATGTATCCATCCTCTTCGTATGTGATCACAACGCCCCATCCTTCAGGGCTCAAAGGACTAACGTCGGCCGGCACCAGCATCCCCATCACTCCCTCGGCCTGTTCCGGGGGGTTGCCCCAGCCTTGTGTGAGAAGGCGGCGACTGCCCTCTGGTCCGAGAAAGCGGAAGGATTCCGGCAGATTAATCACGGCAATCCCGCCGGGCAGTGAGACTTGCCCGGTCTCATAGCCAAGCTTCGCTTCAAACTCCTCGGGAAGAGCTTGAGCGTGCGCTCTGTTCTCCGCCGCGATCGACACTAGCAGTAGTATCGACAAAACCCTCAGGGCGAGCCTTTGTGTCATATCTCCTCCAGTTCAGGCCAGTTCCTGCGATTGGCCGCGGGCAGTCTACAGTCGGGACAAAAATGCACAAACGGTAATGTATGGTGATGGCGCAATCGCTGCTCTACAAGACGCCGGTCAGCCAACGTACGAGATTGATGGCGAAACGCGAGTACCACAACGTGCGCTGGGCATCGATCAGGACCCTCGGTCCTTTGCCTGTCTCGTACGCAGGCGTCTCAATCCTGGGCACGAATGCCGGGTCGACAGCTTGCTGCGATATTGCAGAGCCGCCGAATAGGATAAGAACTCCGACAAACGCAAGTCGTGACTGTGGTTTCGCCATCGCCATCTCCACTACGCTGCACGTCATCACATGCGCCAGAAGTACACATGAAAGGCGCATTCCAGATCAAGCGAAGCACGCCTCTTTGTCTGGGTGGCCGGAGCCGTTGCCAGTGTTGAGGATGTGGTCATCGGCAACGCCGCAAAAGTGACGTTTTAGGTTTGCTGGGGCAACTGCGCCTGGGTGACGTCGTTGAGAAATTGACTAAATTGGGGACAGAGAGCAATTGGACGAGAAATACAGAATGGACATTGGATAAGTACTACAGTCAGCCTATAGCCGAACATTGGGGGAACACCCACGGTGTCCTCATTATTCGGCTATCCGATGACTGCTATCCGATGACTGTTGTACTTATCCAATGTCC
>DASTBJ010000125.1:0-12616 GCA_035712125.1 Terriglobia bacterium | reverse complement strand
ATCTGCGCATTGAAACTTCCAAAGCAGTTCACGGCCGCCACGCCCATTGCGCGTCCTGCCGGCAGCGTCTTACCCCATCCTGCTTTCTCTGCGGCGAGATTCAGCGCCCCCAGCAGACGCGGTTGATTTGCCAGCAGCATGCGGCGAAACTCCACCGGATCCTTCCCAGCAGCCAGCGCAAGCTCGTCGATGAAGCCTTCGGTGAAGAACGTGTTCTGAGAATGTCCGACCGAACGCCAGTAGTTTGTCGGAATTTTTATGCCGGGCTCACGATACTCGATCTGCACATGGGGCACTTCGTAAAGGATGTCGGCAATTCCCGCGACACCTTCCCGATCCACGCCGTTTCTCATCCCCTGTGCGGAAAATGACGAGCATGACACACGCGCCGTCCACGCCGACAGCTTGCCCGCGGCATCCAGTCCCGCCCTGAATCTTGCATACGATGCGGGCCGGAAGCGATCCGTCGACAGGTCATCTTCGCGGGTGTAGGTCACCTTGACAGGAACCCCAATCGCCTTGGAAATTCCCACAGCCTCTGTGACGTAGGCCCCACCGCCGCGCATGCCAAAGCCGCCGCCCATATAAAGAGTGTGCAGATTGACCTGGTTCGCCGGGAGCCCGCTGGCCTGCACGGCGTTCTGGTTGGCGACACTCGGAAGCTGGCTGCCAACCCACACTTCGCACGATCCCGCCTTGACGTCGGCGACACAGGTGAACGGTTCCATCGGCGCATGGGCCAGATACGGAGCCTCGTAAATCGCTTCGATCTGCTTTGCCGAAGTCGCCAGTGCGGCATCGCCTTCTCCGCGCTTTGACGCGACGTTTCCCGCAGTCGCTGTAGCGTTCTGAAGAATCTCGCGGATCATGGCGGAGTTCAGGTTCGCGTTTTCCCCTTCGTTCCACTGAACCACCAGTGCCTTGCGGCCTTCCATCGCAGCCCATGTGTTATCGGCAACGACCGCGATCCCTTCCGGGATCTGGACAACATGCCGGACGCCAGGCACAGCCTTCGCTGCCGTTGCGTCGAAACTCACGACAGATCCACCGACCACCGGGCATCGCGCCACGACAGCGTGCAGCATCCCGGGCCGCTTTACGTCCAGCGCAAACTCGGCTTTGCCTGTGATTTTTTCCGGCGTGTCCAGACGCTTTACGGGCTTGCCAACAACTTTGAATTCGGACGCCGGTTTTAGTTGAATCGTATTGGCTGCAGGAGGGGTGAGTTTTGAAGCCGCATCAGCAAGGCTGCCATAACTCAACTTCGCGTTCGTGACGGTATTGACAATTGTGCTGTTCTCGGCGCGGCACTGCGCTTTGTCGATGCCCCACTGTTGCGCCGCGGCCTGTTTGAGCATTTCGCGCGCGACAGCTCCTGCCTGACGCAGCGGAGTGTACGTGCTTCGAATGGCCTGGCTTCCGACCGTGCCTTGCAGGCCGCCACTCGCATAAACCTGCGCGATGGGCGCATATTCCCATCGGATCTTTTTCCAGTCGACTTCCAGTTCTTCTGCGAGCAGCTGCGCCAGTGATGTCGTGGTTCCCTGTCCATTCTCGGGCTTGTGAATGATGAACGTCACGAGATCATTAGTCCCGATGTGGACGAAAGCGTTCAGAGGTTTCGCCGCATCGGTCGCCTGCGCGGCCAATTCGCCTTTTCCCGGGAGATGGAAACCCACCAGCAAACCACCGGCGGCTGCACTGCTGACTTTCAGGAAGCTTCGTCGATCGAGTCTGGTATTCATCGGCGACCTCCCTGCGCGGCACGGTGAATGGCGGCCCGGATGGATTGGTACGTACCACACCGGCAGATATTGCCGCGCATTGCCGAGTCGATATCCGCGTCTGTAGGTCTGGGGTTCCTGCTCAGGAGTGCGGCGGCGGTCATGATTTGTCCGGACTGGCAGTACCCGCACTGGGGAACGTCCACTTCCAGCCACGCCTGCTGCACGACGTGGGTTCCGTTTGGCGACAAACCCTCGATCGTGGTGACGCTCTTGTTGGCAACGTTGGAGACCTGCGTACTGCAGGAACGCGTGGGTTGGCCATCGATGTGAACGGTGCAGGCTCCACAGAGACCCATGCCGCATCCGAACTTGGTTCCCGTCAGTCCGAGCGTATCTCGCAGGACCCACAGCAACGGCATTTGCGGTGGAACATCCACGTTCTGCCGCTGCCCGTTGACGCTAAAATTGATGGCTGCCAATGAGTCCTCCTCGCGCGATGGAACTCCTTTGAAATCAGGTATCAAGCATCAACCGAACCACAATCGCTGTCAAAGGAAAAATTCCGTCGGGATCGGTCGCGGAAGGAACCTAGCGTTGACGTTTTGTCGCTGGCGAATCGGACTCGCGTTTCAGCAAGTTACGCTTCCGCTCGATGCCCCACCGGTAGCCCGAGAGGTGGCCGTCCGAGCGGACGACGCGATGACAGGGAATGGCGACGGCAATCCTGTTCGACCCGCAAGCCGCAGCGACAGCCCTCGACGCGCGAGGGCGGCCGATTTGTTTGGCGATTTGCGCGTAAGTCCTTGTGGTTCCAGCTGGAATTGTCTGGATCGCGTCCCATACCCGCTTTTGAAACGCCGTCCCCTGGATGTCCAGCGGCAGGTCGAGGCTACCGCCAGGTGTGTCCACAAACCCCACGACACGCGCAACCAGTCGCTCGAACCTTGCGTCCCCTCCGATCAACTCGGCCGATGAAAAGCTGTCCTGAAGTTCACGGACCAGCGCGTCAGGATCATCGCCGAGAAGGATCGAGCAGAGCCCTCGCTTTGTTGACGCGACAAGAATGGATCCGAACGAACACTCCCCAACCGCGAAGCGGATGGTTTCGCCCCTTCCACGCGAACGAAACGTGGAAGGCGGCATGCCCAGCATTCTCGCGGACGCCGCGTAGAACCGTCCGCTCGTGTTGAAGCCGCCTTCATAGATCGCTTCGGTTACGGTAGTGCCAAGCTGTAACGCTCGTCGCGTTCGCTGGGCTCTTTTCGCATCGGCATACGCTTTCGGTGTGAGACCGGTGATTCTCTTGAACACCCGCTGGAAGTGAAATGGGCTGAGCCCGCTCTTTCGCGCCAAAAGGTGAAGAGTCGGAACAAGAGTAGACTCATCGACCTGCCTGCACGCCCCGATCACGGCCGCGATCTGTTCCGGGGCAATGCCGGCTTCGCGGGGGCGGCACCGTTTGCAGGGGCGATATCCCATGCGCTCCGCGTCGTCACAACTCGCGTGAAAGGTGACATTCCCGCGTAGAGCCCGGCGCGCGCTGCACGAGGGGCGACAGTAAACACCGGTTGTTTTGACCGCATAAACGAACTGGCCATCAACGTTTCGGTCCCGCCGGAGAACTGCAGACCACCGGATGTTCTCAATCGATGTCTTTGAAGGTTTCATTACGTCGCTCCTTGCGCAAGATACTCCACGATTCACAGCACACAAACACTCCGATTCTTGCGATTGAATTCCTTATCGGTACACCTTTCGGTTCTGTCATATGATTTCGGAATCCATGGGCATGCGTTGGATGGTACTGGCTGTCTTTGTGTTGGGCCTTCTTGGAACCGGAGGCGAACTGCTGTTCCTCGGGCATATTGTTGGCTGGAACCAGTTGATCCCGATCGTGCTGATGGTAATGAGTGTCCTCGTTCTGGCCTGGCATGCGCTCGAGAAGAGATCTGCGAGCCTGAGGACTTTTCAAATCACAATGATGCTTTTTGTATGCGCCGGAATTCTGGGAGCGGGTTTTCACTACGGGGCGAACCAGGAATTTGAATTGGAAGGGGATCCTGCCCTAAAAGGAGCGGAACTCTTCTGGAAAGTGATGAGCGGGCCCACGCCGGCCCTTGCGCCGGGCGCCATGGTTCAGTTGGGGCTGTTGGGACTCATCTACACATTTCGCCATCCGGCTCTTGTTCAGGCGCCTAAGGAGGACTAATGAAACGTTGGATGTTATTGCTCGCTGTTACTTTGCTGGCTATCGCTCTGGTGCCGCTGCAGGCTCAGGTGGGGAAGTCTCTAGGGCTGCTTGACGCGAACCGCGCAACGCAGCAGGAATTGATGTCGGTGCCGCATATGTCCGCGGAGTACGTAAAGGCGATCATGGAGAAGCGCCCTTTCGCGAATGTGACGGAGTTTGCCGCAGCTCTCACGCCGCCGCTTTCCAAAGCTCAGTTGAATGAGGTCTACGGGAAGGTTTTCGTTCACGTGAACTTGAACACGGCGACGGATGACGAGATCCTCAGCATTCCCGCGGCGCAGCAGAACCGCGTCCTGCGGGAGTTCAAGGAGTATCGTCCGTATAAGAGTCTTTCCGTTTTTCACCGTGAGATGCGCAAGTATTGGGACGAAGCTGAAGTATCCCGGCTTGAACAGTACGTCTTCGTTCCAATCAATCTCAACACCGCGACGGATGAAGAGATCCTGAGCATTCCCGCCGCGCAGCCCAATCGCGTGCTCCGCGAATTCAAGGAATACCGCCCGTACACGAGCATGGATCAGTTTCATCGGGAGATGCGGAAGTACTGGGATGAGAAAGAAGTCAACCGTCTGAAACGGTACGTGACGCTGAACTAAATTTCAGGAATGGACTACGTCAGCTTTGGCTCAACGGGTTTGAAGGTCTCGCGCCTCGCTCTTGGCACGATGGGATTCGGGGCGCGATCCTGGCGAAAGTGGGCGCTCGAGGAAGAAGAGAGCCGTCCGATCATCCGGAGGGCTCTCGAACTCGGCATCAACTTCTTCGATACCGCGGACATTTATTCGCTCGGCGTCTCCGAACAGATCCTGGGACGCGCGCTGAAAGATTTTGGTCCATCCCGCGACCGGGTCGTCATTGCAACGAAGGCGCATCTTCCAATGAGTGACGATCCCAACGACCGCGGGCTCTCGCGCAAGCATCTTTTCCATTCGATCGATGCGAGTCTCAAGCGTCTGGGAACGGACTACGTGGACCTGTTCCAGATGCACCGATGGGATCCTCAGACGCCGATAGAGGAGACGCTGACGGCTCTTCACGACATTGTCCGCGCCGGGAAGGCTCTGTACATCGGTGCGTCGACGATGGCGGCGTGGCAGTTTGCAAAGATGCTTTACACCGCGGACGCCCTGAGAGTTACTCGCCCGGTTTCCATGCAGCCGTACTACAACCTCCTTTACAGGGAAGAAGAGCGGGAAATGATCCCGCTGTGCCGTGCTGAAGGGATTGCCCTGATCCCGTATAGCCCGATCGCCCGCGGCTTTGTTACCGGCGAGCGACGGAAGGAAGACTGGGGCGACACGGTTCGCGCGAAGACCGACGACTACATGAAGAAGCTGTATTACACGCCTCAGGACTTCGCCATCACAGAGAGCATTACGCAGGTTGCGCGCCGGCTCGACGTGCAGAATGTTCAGGTCGCGCTGGCCTGGGTCCTCCAGCAGCAGGGAATCACCGCGCCGATCGTGGGTGTAACGAAGCTCGAACAACTCGACCAACTGGTGGGATCGCTTGCTGTAAAGCTCGACGGGGCCGATTTGAAAGCCTTATCCGAGGTATACCAGCCGAAGGAGGTCGTGTCGGACATGCCCCGGTCGAGCAAATAGAGGGAGGGCCTGCCTGGCTCACGCCTGTTTCAGCACAATTGCCTCGATCGCATTCATCAAGTCCTCGCAGCGATCAATTGTCTGCTCCAATTCGTTGTAAATCGAGCTGTACTTCATCAGCCGGATGGCATCGCCCTCTTCTGCATACAGGCTTCCGATGAAGTGTCGATACAATCTATCACCCTCGTTTTCGAGAGCATGAACGCTGATGGCTTCTTCCCGGACCTTGTCGTAGTTGGGTTTCCTGAGGCCGTGGACGCTTCTGTGGATGTCGTTGACGGCGCGCCGGGTCACTTCCAGCAGCATGGCCATTCCGTCCTCGAGCTTTTCGATCCTATAGAGCACCAGAATGTCGGAGACGTGATCCATAAGGTCCAGCACGTCGTCCAGGCTCTTCGTCAGTGTATAGATGTCTTCGCGATCAAAAGGCGTAATAAACGACTTGTTCAGCTCTTCGAAGATCGTGTGGGTTAGCTTGTCGCCGATATGCTCGTGCTTCTTGATCTGCTCGCGAATCGTGGCAAAAGCTTCGCGATTGGTTGCCTGTGCAAGGCTCGCGTACAGATCCACGGCCTCTTTGAGATTGTCAGCAGACTGCTCAAAGTAAGGTAGAAACTTATCATCATGGGGCAGAAAAAAACGTAATACAGAACCCAAACCCATTCTTCGTCTCCTTGGTCGATCCTGCGGGTATAATCACGCGGCGCCAGAGGGTGTAGGCAGCCAAGGGAATGTAACAGACCCGGACAATGTCCGGCTACTACTAAGGATTTTTTTGAGTGGACTTCAGCTCTCCTACTTTTTGGATTGTTTCCGGGATCATTCTGACGGCACTGGTTTTCGATTATCTCAACGGTTTCCACGATGCCGCAAACTCCATCGCGACCATTGTCTCCACGCGAGTACTTTCACCGGGGAAGGCAGTGGTGTGGGCGGCATTCTTCAACTTCGCCGCAGCGTTTGGATTTGGTGTCGGCGTCGCGAAGACGGTTGGCAGCGGGATGGTCGACCTCAACTCCGTCGACAACACCGTCATTTTTGCGGGACTCGTCGGAGCGATCGTCTGGAATATTTTTACGTGGTATTTCGGCCTGCCGACCAGCTCCTCGCATGCTTTGATTGGCGGGTATGCAGGCAGCGCCGTTTCGAAGGCCGGGCTCGGCGTGATCATCGCTTCCGGCTGGACGAAGACTCTGCTTTTCATTGTATTGGCGCCCGTCATTGGCATGCTGTTGGGTTTTGCCCTGATGGCGATGACCTTGTGGGTCGTTAAAGACTCGTCACCGCAGCGGGTCGACAATCGTTTCCGCAAGTTGCAGCTGATATCAGCGGCGGCTTACAGCCTTGGGCATGGAACGAATGATGCTCAAAAGACCATGGGTATCATCGCCGGCGTTCTCTATACGAATCAGTACCTGCCTGCGTTCGAGATCCCGCTCTGGGTTGTTCTCCTCGCGCACACGGCCATTGGCCTCGGCACGCTTTCTGGAGGCTGGAGGATCGTCAAGACCATGGGGAGCCGGATAACAGCGCTCCGACCGATCGGGGGCTTCTGTGCAGAGACCGGCGCCGCGGTGTGTCTGTTCGGCCTGGCAATGAACGGTGTTCCGGTGAGCACGACGCATACGATCACTGGCGCGATAATCGGCGTGGGCTCAACGCGACGTTTGTCCGCCGTTCGATGGGGCGTCACCAAGCACATTGTCTGGGCGTGGCTGCTGACGATTCCGGCGGCGGCCGCCGTCGCCGCCCTAGTCTACAAAGTGTTAGCCTCCTTCTGACGCTGTGGGTCTCCGACTGCATTCACGGCTGATTGCTCTGAATGTAGTTGCGTTGACGGTCGCCACGCTGTTGATCGGGTACTTCCTGAGCCAGCATCTCAAGGACACGTTCGAATCGGAAATTGAAAATCAGCTCTACAAGTCGGCGACCCTGGCCAAAGACTACATTCGCGTGCGTACGAGCGATGCGGACTCTGCGGAACTTGCGGATGCGGTCTCAAAGCTGCTCCAGGTTCGCGCGACGATTATTGCTTCCGATGGCCGCGTGCTGGGAGATTCCCAGGTCACACGCGCGGATCTCGCCGAGATGGAGAATCATTCCAATCGGCCCGAATTTCTGGACGCTCGCCGTGAAGGTCGAGGCGTCGCGATCCGCCACAGCGCCACCCTTCGAGTGTCTTACATCTACGTAGCGACGACCCTCGACAACGGTTCGGTGCTCCGCCTGGCAATGCCACTCTCATCAGTTGACCTGTTGCTCTCGGGACTTCGAAAACATCTCGCGCTGGCGATGCTGCTTGGAGTGGGCGTGTCACTGCTGTTCGGCTACATGGTCTATGCGGTCGTCTCGCGCCCCCTGCACAAAGTCGCTGAAGCGTCCCATCAATTGGCGTACGGAAACCTGGACTCCCAGATTCCTGTTGCCGGCGACTCGGACCTGGCGACGGTTGGTTCCTCTCTCAATGCCATGGCCAGAAACCTCCGTCGCAAGATGGCGGAACTGGAAGGCGACAAGCACCGAACGGAGGCCGTCATAGCGGCGATGAGTTCCGGTGTCGTCGTCTTTGATCTCGCTGCGCGTGTGATACTTGCGAACAGTTCGATCCAGACGCTCCTGGAACTCCAGGGTGCGGCAGCAGGGCGATTGCCCATGGAACTCGTGCGGCATCCTTCTATTGAGTCTGCGGTCCGGATGGCATTGGAAGGCAAAGATCCGCCCGCCATCGAAATCACAACCGGCCGGGACAGGATTTTGCTGGCAAAAGCGGCTCCGGTCCGCGCTCTGAATGGAAATGTCGAACTCGCTGTAATGGTCTTCCACGACTTAACGGAGGTCCGTCGCTCCGAGCGGATGCGAAAGGATTTTGTGGCGAACGTCTCCCACGAGTTCAAGACACCTCTCACGTCAATTCGAGGATATGCGGAGACATTGCTGAACATGCCTCCCGGAGAACCTGCCGTGGCTCGAGAATTTCTTGAGGCGATTGATCGCAACTCGGTGTTGTTGCAGGCGCTTGTTGACGACCTGCTCGTCCTGGCGAGCCTGGAGAGCGAGGTTCCTGTCGCGAGGGAGCGATTTAACCTGAAGGATGCCATCGATCAGCAGCTGCAGGCAAAGCACCGGCTGTTGTCGGCGAACGATCTCCAGGCTGAGGTAGATTGCCCTCCAATCGAGATCGAAGCCGATCGATCGCGGCTCATGCGGGCTGTTTCCAACCTCCTCGATAACGCGATCTACTACAATCGGCCGGGCGGCTCGATCCGCGTTTCCGTAACCGTGGCCGACCGTCATGTACGCATTAACGTTGCCGATACGGGGCCAGGTATTCGGCCTGCCGACCTGGGTCGAATCTTCGAACGGTTCTATCGCATGGATAAGTCTCGAACCCGCGATTCCGGCGGGACCGGCCTTGGACTGGCCATTGCCAGGCACGCGGTCGAAAGTCAGGGAGGCACTTTATCCGTAACCAGCAAGGTTGGCGCAGGATCCACGTTTGTGATCCAGTTGCCCGTGAACTGACAGCCCATTTTTTCATTCCGATGGGCGCCGCTTTGATATACAAGTTCAAGTATGCCGGATACCACACGGTACGTCGCCGCCGGGATCCTCGACACGTGGGTAAGTCACAATTGGGCTCATGGTGTGCAGGTCGGAACGCTCCCTGATTTTGCGGAAATCGATGTGCAGACAGAAAACACACTTTACGAAATCACGGTCATCGACAACGTTGCCCGTGAGGTCGTCATTCGTGGAGGCCGCTTCTTCCCGGAGAAAACTGCGGCGCGCCTCGCGGGCAGTTCGCTGCGCGGAAGCTTTCTCAAGGTTGGCGGCATCTATATCGGCTTCAGCATGGAAATCCTCGTGGGAGGCAAGTCTGTGGTGACGACGCCTGTGCGCTCCATTCGTATGCGCTCATGAACGCCCCCCGCCTGAAGTGGAAGTCCGCCGACGGACGCTCGCAGGAATACCTGGTGGCGGCACCGGAAGTCGTCATTGGCCGGGGAGGCGGCGCGGATCTGCTGTTGCCGAGCCTGCACGTCTCGAGACGTCATGCAAAACTTTCCTCGGCTAACGGCAGCTATGAGATCGAAGACCTGGAGAGCCGTTACGGCACTTTTCTAAACGGAGAACGAGTAACTCGATCGACTCTTCGACATGGAGACCGCATCGTCTTTGGCAAGGGCGAAGAGTTCTTCTTCTTTGTCGATTCCGCGGAGCCTCGTTCCGATCTGGACACCACGAAAATAGTCCAGCGCTCTTTGACCGACCTTGGGCGCGTCCTTCCTGCAGAGGCATCGGACCTCGAGAAAATGCTGTGCGTGCTCAACCTGCAGAACGAGTGGAATCAGGTTTTTACTCCTGAAAACGCGCTTCACCAGATCCTAGAAAGCGCTCTGCGAATCAGCGGGGCCGAGCGGGCATTCATCATGACGCAGAAGGCTGATGGATACGGATATTCCGCCGGCATGGACGGAAGTAACCGCAGACTTTCCGAGTCCCAGTTCGGGGCGAGCCAGAGCGTGGTTCGTGACGTCGTTGCAAAGCGACAGCCAATCTTCATGGTTGGAGGTATTCAGGAGGAATTCGCATCGCAGCAGAGCATCGTCGGAATGAATCTCCGAGCAATGGCTTGCCTTCCATTGCTTGGAATTCGTAAGGACGGCGATTCGGCGGAGATCCTTGGAATTCTCTACCTCGATAGCACGAAGGCCATGCATTCGTTGTCGGGTCTCGACCAGAAGATTCTCAGCAAGCTGGCGAAAGAGGCAGGCAACGTCCTGGAGCGCGTCGAGATGATGAAAAGTATCGAGCAGCGAAAGACGCTGGAGCGTGATCTCCTGCTTGCCGAGGACACGCAGCGCAGCCTCCTTCCGCGTGAAATTCCAAGGCTCGATTTTCTAAAGCTCACCGCGTATTGCAAGCCGACTCGCTACGTCGGCGGAGACTTCTATGACTTCCAGGTCATGCCGACGGGAGAGCTTCTTTTCGTGATCGCCGATGTCTCCGGGAAGGGAGTCGCTGCTTCGGTGCTCAGTTCGATGATTCTCGGCTGTCTGCAATTGCGTCTGCAGGATGGCGACCACCCTGCAAAAGCGCTGAACCGTCTGAACCGCTTCCTCTGCACAAAGTCTTCCGGCAAGTTTGCAACAATGTTCCTGTGCGTCATTGCGCCGGATGGCGTCGGACAATACATCAGTGCGGGCCACAATCCGGCGTATCTCTATCGCGCGGCCGATGGCAGCATCGAAGAGTTGACGTCGACCAACCTCATTCTGGGAGCTTTCGATTTCGCGACCTTTGATGCCGTGCCGATCGAAGTGCGTCCTGGAGACATTCTGCTCGCTTACTCGGACGGGCTGACGGAAGCCGAGAGCGCACACGAAGAGATGTTCGGAGAAGAGCGTGTGAAGGAAATTATCTGCCGTGAAGCGTCAGCCGGCGCGGCTCAGGTCAGCGAAGCTCTGATCGCCTCGATTGCGGAGTTCACGAAAGGCCACGACCAGTCCGACGATATTACGCTCGTGATCGCCGAGCGTCGGTCCTAGTCCTTCAGTCGGTCGCCGAAGTAAGTTCGAAGCTTTTCCACCTTGGGTTGCGCGGCATACATGATGTACGGCTGACCGGGATTCAGTGCCGCGTAGTTTTGATGATAGGCCTCTGCAACGAAGAATTCTTTCAGCGGCTCCAGCGTCGTTACAATCGGGGCACTGAAGACGCGTGCCTCATTCAGCTGTTCGATGTAGGCCTCGGCGATACGTTTCTGGTCGTCGTTCGCATAAAAAATAGCCGATCGATACTGTCTCCCGACATCATTGCCCTGCCGGTTTAAGGTCGTGGGGTCGTGCGCGATCGAGAAGTGAATCTTCAGCAGCTGGCCGTAAGTCACCTGACTGGCGTCGTAGATTATCTCGATCACCTCAGCATGATCGGTGGTTCCACTGCAAACGGACTTGTAATTGGCGGTTTCGTCTGTCCCGCCGGCGTAGCCGGATCGTACGGATTCCACCCCGCGCAGTTCGAGAAACACCGCTTCAACACACCAGAAGCATCCCCCGGCCAGGACCGCGACCTGCCTCACCGGACTTGTGGTGACAGGGGAATCCACAACCGGATCCGGAAAGTCGGGTATCGGAACTCTGCAGCTGGTCATTCTTCACAGCGAAGACGGTTCTTCGCTACCTCCTGGGCGGCGCGGTGAACGACAGATTATCGGAAAAGAACGGCAGAACCTTTTCCTCGATGCGATTGGGAACCCGATTGTTGTGATCCCCTTCGTAGGTTTCAAACGTATGGACAAGGCCGAGTTTCTGCAGATTCTCGTTCAACTGACGGTTGGTTGCGGCGAGGCCATCCTGTGTGCCGACGTCCATCGTCGTGCCGGCGGCATAACCAGGCGGCAGGTAGACCACGACATCACGATCCGCGGGATCACCTTCGAGATTGCCGTCCAGCGATTTTCCGTGCACCTTGATGCGTTCTACCGTGCCCTTTGAAGGCGCGGCGGCCGGCCCTTGCGCGTGCAGGGAACTCGCAAGAGTGCTACACAGACCCAAGAGGACAGCCACGCGCAGACTCACCCTGATGGATTTCATCGTGTCACCCGAAGGACTGGATCGCTTTAGTTTCGTCGTGAAACGTGTCGAAGACGGTCAGCAGCTTCGTCATCTGCATGAGGTCTTTGGCTTTCTTGTCCAGATTTAGCAGCTTGGCATCTCCGCCGCGATTCCGCAGGGACGTGTAGGTGGCGACCAGTTCGCCAAGCCCCGCACTGTCAATGTGAGACACGTTGCCCAGGTTGAGGACGAACTTCAAAGTGCCGTCTTCGATAAAACGCCGGATCGTCGCGCGTAGCAGCAGCACCGCCTCGCCGATGGAAAGCCGTCCCGACATGTCGATGAGGATCACCTCACCCACTTTCCGCGTGTTAAGAGAAAATGCCATAACGAACTCCTTGTGGATTCAGGCGGTACTCTAATCGACGGGACTATAAACTGCAATAAGCGGCGGGGACGGAGGGAACATAACCTACG
>DASTBJ010000124.1:0-7650 GCA_035712125.1 Terriglobia bacterium | reverse complement strand
TGAAAGCACACTGACTGTCGAAACGTCACCCGACAAAGAAATCCCTTATTTGCGTAATGTCGATATCACCGCGGTCGGGTTGACGCCCAAAGATCGTGCAAGAGTAAGCGCGGTTCAGATTCACGGCGCCGAAAAGGTTTTTCCAGGATCCGAACTGCGTGAAGCTCTTGAAATTTCGCCCAGGAAGTTTTACAGCGCTTTGGAGCTCGAAAGGGGAATCTCATCGATACGAAACAAGTTTCTGGATAAGAACTATCTGAACACCCGCATTGAGGTCATGAAAGCATACCAGCGCGAAGCGAACTCGGTACAGCTGACGATCTCCATTGAGCCTGGACAGGAAACCGTCATAGATACGGACGGCCAGATCGACGATGAACAGGTGCGGAGACTGGTGCCGATTTTCGAGGAAGGCGCGTTCGATCAGGATCTCATCCGTGAGGGGCGCGACCGGATCGTGGAGTACCTTCAGCAGGAAGGATACTTCGAGGCCACGGTGACCGGTCCGGACATCATTCCGTCGACAGAAGACAGGCCGTTTCGCATCCACTTCTTCATCAAGAAAGGTGAGCAGCATCGCGTCAAGGCCGTTCAATTCAGAGGGAATGTCGCGTTTTCAAACGGGCAGATTCAAGAGCGTATCCGGGTTCATCCCGCAGCCTTCCTGAACCGCGGATTGTTCAGCGACGAGCTTGTGAAGCAAGATGTCGACACGATTCGTAACATGTACCGGCGCGCAGGATACGAAGCGGCGTTCGTTGAGGTTCATCGAGAAGACGATGCGACCAAGCATGAAATCCATGTGGTTTTCGACATCACCGAGAATGATCGATATCGCATTGAAAAGATTTCTTTCGACGGAAACATGATCGTGACGGAGTCCGAGCTGCGGGATGCAATCCGCCTGAAGGAAGGCGACCTCTACTCTCCCGATAACGCCGAAGAAGCGAGAAGAGACCTCACACGTCATTTCTACGAAAACGGCTTTCCCGAAGCGCGGGTCGATCTCACGCCGGAGACTGATCCAGAAACTCGCAATAAGCGGTTGATCTTTAAAATCTCAGAAGGCCGAAGGTATAAAGTCGGGAGGATTCTGATCGTCGGCAATACGATAACGAATCCTAAGTACATCCGGCGAGCCAGTACATTGAAGGAATATGAGTCGTGGTTCAATCCCGAGCAGATCCTCCAGGCACAGAGGCAACTGTATGCAACAGGACTGTTCAGGCATGTCGACATCGTGGCGCTGGACCAGGATCTGGGCGAACTCCGCACGATACTGATCCAGGTCGAAGAGGCGAAGCCGATCCTTCTTACGCCCGGTATCGGCGTGAAGGAATACACAGGTCCGCGACTGACGCTGGACGCTTCTCACAACAATCTTTGGGGCGTCAATCGGTCGCTGGGCGTGCGCATTCGCCTCGGCCTTTACGAGCAGCAATTCCAGACAACCTACCGCGAGCCTAGACTCCTGAATCGGGACAAACTGGACGGCTACGGGATCTTCACGATCGAGAACAGAAACCAGCCAACCTTCCGTTCCAGCGGTGTCGAATTCGCCCTTCAGGTTCGAAAGGAGTTGTCAGACACCAGGGGAGTCATCACAACGGCGAGTTATCAAACGGTGAACGTCAGGGAAGCTGAAGACACTCTCGGCCGAGACTTTCCGGAGGTCGAAGGCATTATCCAGATCGCGCGCATCGGAGTCTCCTACGTCACAGACAACCGGGACGACGTGCTGGATCCGCAACGGGGCGTCTTCACAACCAGCACCTTTCAGGTTGCGAGTAAACATCTTGGTTCCGAAGTAGACTTCCTTTCATTCTTCAATCAATCCACTTTTCAGAAGAAACAGGGGGTTGGCACTCTGGCTCTTTCTTCACGACTGGGCTGGAAAGTTCCTTACGCGGACACCCCGGATTTGCCGATTACCGAACGATACTTCGCGGGGGGATCGACAACTCTGCGAGGCTTTGGCGTTGACGAGGCAGGGCCCCCATTTGGCGGGCAACTGTTAACGATTGGAAACGTCGAATACAGGGTGCCTTTGAAATCATTTACGGTTGGAACTCTCAGCGGAGCAGCCTTTTACGATACTGGCAACGTCTTCGAACGCCCCCAGGATTTTGAGCTCAGTGAATTTACCCATAGTGCCGGTCTTGGCCTTCGTTTTCGCACGCCTCTCGGGCCGGTCCGGTTTGACGTCGGCTTTAACCTGAACCCGAAATTGCGCGTTAATGAATTCGGTCTGCCGGAGCGACAGGAACGAGTTCAGTATTTCATCACCCTGGGGCAGGCGTTCTGATATGCCAACGTTTTTAAGTCTAATACAGGTTTTGACATTAATCCTTATGCTCGCGCCGGCTGTCACTGGAGAGATACTGGACAGAATCGCCGCTGTTATCGATGACCGCATCGTTATTACGCTGAGCGATGTCCGAAAGGAACGGGCGATCCAATCCACCTTTGGGAGGGATGCAGGAAGCGACGACTCAATTCTCGAAGCGCTGATCGAGAGACACTTCGTGGACGAACAGATTGCGCAGTTTCGAGAAATTGAGGTTCCGGAAACTGTCGTCGCTGAGCGACTCGAGCGGCTCAAAGCTACTCCGGGCATCTCGATCGACGACCTTCGGGGTGCTCTGATTGCAGAGTACCGACGGGCACAGTTCATGATTGAACGATTTCAGCAGTTCATTAGAGTGTCCGATGAAGAATTGCAGAAGTATTACGACGAAGTCTATATCCCGGAAGTGCGTAACCGAGGTGGGCGAGTTCAGCCGCTGGAAGAGGTCGTAGACGCAATTCGACAGAACAAGGTTGCGGAAAAAATGAATGAAGAGGTCACATCCTGGCTAATGGAGCTAAGGCGGAGAAGCACCGTTGAAAAGATTTCGAATTAAGCGAATTCTGTTCATCAGCATTGCCCTTGTCGTGCTGATTGCGGTGTCGGCAGTCGTCGCAGTGTATGTGTATCTGAACTCCCCACAGTTCAACGAACGTCTGCGGACTTATGTAGTCCAGAAGGCTGGCGAATATACAGGTGCTCGGGTCTCGCTGGGAAGATTTGAGTGGAGCGTAAAAACACAGCGAGTCCTACTGCAAGATCTCACCTTCAGAGGACAGGAGCCCGCATCCGAACCTCCTCTGGGTCATATCAAGACCATCTCGGCGGGTATTCGATTGCGCAGTCTGCTGCAACGCCGCATTGATTTGTTTGATCTGGAGATCGTCGAGCCGGAATTCCGGCTTCTGGTCGACACTGACGGCCGCACAAATCTGCCAGGGCCAGTTAAGGTGGAGCAGACCGGGGATTCCAGACTAACGGTGGCGATTGACAGGCTAAAGGTCGTGAACGGACGCGCGTTCATTAACGACCGCCAAACAAAGATCGACTTCGATATCAAAGCTCTGAGCTCCGACTTGCTGTATCGCGCAGACACTCAGACGCTCTCAGCACAGGTTGCGTATGCCGGGAACCTTCAGAACCCAGGAAATTTTTCGATCCCTTATGCACTGTCATCCGAGTTCGATTATACGAGCGGCACGATACTGGCACGCCAGCTCCAGGTTAGCTCGGGTAAGTCCTCCGCAAAGCTCCAGGGTCGTATTGACAAAGTATTTACGCAGGAGATCGCGGCGAAACTTGCCTACAACGGTCGTTTTGACAGCACGTTCCTGAAGCAATTTCTGCCTCGCGAAACTTTTGCAGGAACTGCGACAGCGCAGGGAGAGCTGGAATACTCGGCGGGGGAGTTCTCGACCAGTGGCGATCTCGCGTCCGAGCGTATCCAGCTTGGGGGTTGGGAGGCGGAAACCGTTCGCGCGGCGTACACCTACCGCTATCCTGCGAAAGAGCTGCAACTGACAAAGCTCTCGGCCGCAGCCCTCGGTGGAACTGCTAAAGGCGGCAACATTTCCCTCAGTCCTCTTCCCGGCAATCCCCACGTGAAGTTTGATCTGGACTACGCGGAAGTAGATACGGTTCAGCTGGCGCGTTTTTATCCGTGGGATCCCAAATACGTCATATCCGCCCGAGCCCAGGGCCATGTGCAGGGGTGGGCCGATGACCGGTTTGCGCGTTACGAACTTGAGGGGGACGCTCTCCTGACTGCTAACACGGCAGAACTTGCCTCGGACAAGACTGTCCTGCCGACACAAGGCAACATCCGGTTTGCCATGAAACCGGGAGAAATCGATGTTCGCAGCGGGGACCTGCGCCTTTTTGAAGCACGAATTGTCACTCAGGGGAAAATCGCCGGATCAAACGCGGATCTCGTGGTGGATTTCGATTCTCCGGACCTCTCTGCCTTTAGGTTTCTTTATCCCGACGCGAATGGAAAAGGCTCTTTTAAGGGGACAGTGAGAGGGCCCCTGCAGCAGCCCGTTCTGGATGGTGACGTCGTCATCGATGGATACAAATACCAGGATTGGACAATTCGGCATGCGGAAGGTTCGGCAAGACTAAATCTGCAAACAGAACTCGCCGAAGTGAAAGACCTCAAAGTCGAGATCGGCGAGTCGCGAGCTACCGTCACTGGAAGTACCAACCTCACGGGCACCTCCCTGAATCTCCGCGTTGAGTCCGATCATGTTCGTGCGGAAGACTTCGCCTCGATCATAAAAGAAAAGGTCAGTGGAGTCCTGAGCGGCAACGTAACGCTGACATCACTGAACCCTCTAAAGTTAACGGGCCGCGTTACGGCCAACCGCCTGACAGCGCGAGGACATACTCTGGAGTCGTTTTCGGGAAATGTGACGTACAACGATCCCAACCTTGAAATCACGAGTGGAACAGCGTCAGAACTTGGCGCGACTCTTAAGGCCAATCTCCTGAAATTCAATCGATCCACTGGCGAGGTAACCATCAGTGCCGATGTGACGTCGTTGACGTTCGACCGCTTAAGAGAGCTGGGATTTCCCGACACCATAGGCGGTAACATCCGGCAGGCACGCATCACCGTATCCGGCACACAAACCCAGCCCCGCATCGATGGGACCGCCACAATTGAGAACCTCTCCTTCCGGAATGAGATCTTCCCGTTAGTCCACGTTGATCTCTCTACAATCTGGCCTATCCTCAAAGTAAAGCTGAGCGAACTTGAAGGTGTCAGTCTGTCCGCTGATATTGACCTGTCAACGCCTGGATATCGGTTTAAGGCCACCGCCGGCTTCACGAACTACTCAGTCGAGAAGCTCGCAAATTTTTCCAAGGGTACGTTGAGGGCATCGGGTGAGGCCACGATTGAGGGAGAACTGAAAGGAAAGGCGCCCTTGTCGGGAAAGGGCATCATAAGCTCGATCCAGACTACGATATTGGAATACAACTTCACGGGAGCGAAGCCGTTCCCGTTTGAGTTCGACGCCAACCGTGTCACGCTGATAGAAGGTGCATCCTTCAATGGGGCATACAGCACGTCCATTACATTAAGAGGGTCGATCGGATTAACGAGCTCACCGGCTCTTGATCTCAGGGTCACCGGCAATCTCGACCTGTCTGAAGTCACCGCGGCTTATGAGGCCTGGTCAGTCACGGGAATAGTCAAAGTAGACGGCCAGATCGGCGGCACCTCTCTAAAACCGACAATCAGTGGCAAGGCTAACCTCACGAATGGCTCACTTGGACGGGAAGGCGTGTACACCACGCTGTCAGGGTTCAGTGGCGATGTTGTTTTCAACGAAAACCTCGTGAATTTCAACAATCTCGAAGGGCGTGTCGGCGGCGGGGTCGTTCGCTTTCGCGGAACTGCGTTGCTTCAGAACAGTCGGATTGAAGGACTAAACGTGCGCATCGATGCAGATCAGGTCCGCCTCCGCTATCCGGCGGGATTGCGATCGTCCGTTACCGGCAGTCTTCTATTGAGAGGCACTTCCGAGGAGCCTTCGCTGGAAGGAAATCTTCGCCTCGACAGTCTCGTGTATCGCAGCGACTTCGAGTCCTTCCTGGCTGTTTTTCGACCCGGCGGGCTGAATAGTGGCGGTACCGTCCTGGATCAACTTCGTCTGGCCGTACATATTGCCGGCAATCGCGGCATCAGCGTGCAGAACGAACTGACCGATATTACAGGCGGCCGTATAGACCTGGACATCAAGGGTACCCTGGGAAGCCCAACGCTGACGGGCCATGTTGAAGCTACAGATGGGACCGTAATTGTGCAGGGCAAACGTTACGAAGTCACCCGCGGCAATATCGATTTTGTGGATCCACTTCGAATCGAACCGGTTGTTGATATCCAGGCCGAGGCGGACGTTCGTGATTACCGCGTTATTCTCGTGATTACCGGAAAAGGCGATCGCATCGTTGTGGATTTGAGATCGGATCCACCATTGCCCCGACTGGAGATCATCAGCCTGATTGCCGGAGGCAAAACACGCGATGAGCTTGGACGAAACCTGGAGGGCCGAGACCTGGACGACCCAAACACGCGGCCAACCAGCGAAGAGCTCTTTCAGGGAGGGGCGGTTTCGATACTGACAGACCTGCTCCGATCGCGAGTCGGAAACCGATTTGGTTTGATGGGTCTCGATTTCATACGCGTCGATCTGCCTATCGAGAGCGCGAACGCGAACCCATCCCTCCGCGTCACTCTATCCCAGCAAGTCAGCAAGGACCTGTCCGTCACCTACTCGCAGGACCTCGCCACAAGCCAGCAGCGACTCATTGTGGTCGAGTATTTTCTGAACAAAAACCTCTCGATCGTCGCGTCTCGTGAAGAAGCCAACGAAATATCCGCCCTGGGACTCGACGTCAAACTGAGAAAACGTTTCTAGCTGCCGATGATTGCGATGCAGTCGATCTCGATGGCCACGTCCTTCGGAAGCCTTGCGACTTCAACAGTCGCGCGGGCCGGCGGATCCACACTGAAGAACTCCCCGTACACCCCGTTAAAGTCCCCGAAATCGGCCATGTTTTTCAGAAAAACCGTTGTCCGCACGACATTCTCGAGAGGAACACCCGCTCCTTTCAGGATGCCCTCGAGGTTAAGCAGGACCCGGCGGGTCTGAGATTTGATGTCTTTCTCTTCGATAAGGTTATTTGTTGCCGGGTCGATTGGGATTTGTCCCGAGACGAATATAAGGTTACCCGCAACGACAGCTTGTGAATACGCACCCATTGCGGGCGGGCCCAAAGAAGTGCGCACGACGGTCTTTTGCATGTTTCTCCTGTTCTATCTGGCCTGATTCACTGCGCGGGCACTCCGCGTCACGTCGAAAACTCCCCCAATACGCTGAATCGACGCGATCACTTTTTCGAGATGCTTCTTATCCGGTATCTCCACAACCAGATCGACTAGGCCTCTGCCATCCGCCGCTCGAGCTTCAGCGTTTACGATATTCGATCCAACGTCCGCGACGGCCGCAGCAATCTCTGCAAGCATGCCGGTGCGATTTTCGGTAACGATAGTCAGCGGGACAGCATAGGCCTCCGTTGCCGGGGTTGCACCAGCCCATTCCACTTCGATTTTTCTCGCGGGGTCATACATGAGGTTCTGAACGTTTGGACAGTTCTTTGAGTGGACGGCAACGCCCTTGCCCCTGGTGATGTACCCAATGATTTCTTCACCGCGAATCGGGTTGCAGCATTTTGCGCGGTAGATGAGCAGCTCGTCGAACCCGGTAACCTTGAGCTTGGCGTCCGTGCCGATTCCG
>DASTBJ010000123.1:0-4315 GCA_035712125.1 Terriglobia bacterium | reverse complement strand
AGAGACTTCCCGCGGTTCTGCCGGGGCGCGAGTCCCATCGAAGTGCTTTATCTTCAGGTCCTCCGATGCGATATCCGTGAGATCGACGATGGATGCAGCGGCAACGCCCATGGTGATGGCGATGGTCTCGCTGAGTTCTTCCTTCGTGACGCCGAATTTCAGCGCTTTTTTGATATGACCCTCGAGACAGCCCTTGCAGTGACTGGCGAGCGAAGCTGCAATGGCGACGAGTTCCTTGGTCTTTCTATCGAGCGCCGAGGGTTTGTAGGTTTCCTGATAGAACTGGAAGTAGATCTTCCGCATCCGCGGATCGACCATCGTGTAGGAAGGCCATTTCTCTTCGGTCTTGGAGCGATCCGCCATTAATGCTGTACCTCTTTCTAAATAGTCGAAAAATGGTACGTTTTACGTCGCGACGGGTCAAGGAGGGATCCGCGGGGTGGGGGTGTTCCCCCAATGTCCGGCTATCCGATGATTGTTGTCCGCTGACTGTTGTCCTTATCCAATCCCCCTTCTTGTGCGATGATTTCCCTGCGAAATGGCTGCAATCCCCAAACAGAACCGCCGCGAGGCTTTCAAGATTCTTGGCGGTTTGCTCACCTGCGGTGGAGGCGCCATCGGTATTGTCCACTACCTGGTGCGTCGGGAAGCTTCCGCCGACGAGACGGTCAAACTCGGATCGATCTCCGAATTTCCGGTTGGGGAATTCCAGAAGCGCACCGTCACCGTCACCGAGCACGGGACCTGGCTCACTGGGCCCGTCGAGAAGACTCTCTGGATCCGTCGGAACGCTGACGACACGTTCCTTGTCTTCTCAGGCATCTGTCCGCACATGAACTGCACGGTCAACCTGACCGCCGCCAGCACGTTCGAGTGCCCGTGCCATCAGAGTGCTTTTGACTCCGAAGGGAAGGTGGTTTCGGGTCCGGCCCCGCGCTCTCTCGACGTCCTGGAGTACCGCGTTTCGGGCGATGGCGTCCTCTCCGCGCAGTTTCAGAACTTCCGCAAAGGCCTGACAACAAAGGAACTCGTCCCGGCTTCCTGAAGTTACGTTAAGATTACAAGTTCAACATGCTGCAAACGATTCTGCCCGAGCACCTGACGCGGCTAACCGACAGCGAAACCGATGCCCGCATTCGGGAACTGAAAGCTCGCCTTGGCGAGCGGCTGGTCATTCTTGGACATCACTACCAGCGCGACGAAGTGATCAAGTTTGCCGACATCCGAGGCGATTCGTTCAAGCTTGCCCAATGGGCCGGAAACCGCAGAAGCGCCGAGTACATCGTCTTTTGCGGGGTGCACTTCATGGCCGAAAGCGCGGATATCCTCAGTGGCGACCATCAGAAGGTGGTCTTGCCGGATCTGAGTGCGGGCTGTTCCATGGCGGACATGGCGGAGATCGACCAGGTGGAGACCTGCTGGGACGACCTTAAGCGGGCGACCGCTGAACGGATCATTCCCATCACCTATATGAATTCCACTGCTGCGATCAAAGCGTTCTGCGGGAGGAACGGCGGCGCAGTCTGCACATCTTCCAACGCCGCTGCCGTGATGCGGTGGGCTCTGGAACGGTCAGACAAGATCCTGTTTCTGCCCGACCAGCATCTTGGACGCAATGCCGCATATGGGCTGGGGTATCGACTGGAAGAAATGGTCGTCTGGGATCCTTACGAGGAACTTGGCGGCAATTCCGAGCAGCAGCTTCGCGATAGCCGGTTTGTTCTGTGGAGAGGGCACTGCTCCGTGCATCAGCGGTTTCTGCCCGATCATGTCGGCCAGGTGCGTTCGCGTTATCCGGGAATCTCGGTTATCGTCCATCCCGAGTGCCGGTGGGAAGTGGTTCAACTCGCGGACGACGTCGGATCCACCGAGCACATCATCAAGCGTGTCACGAATGCTGCAGCCGGGACGCAGTGGGCGGTGGGAACGGAAATCCACCTCGTCAATCGTCTGAAGAATGAAAACCCGGACCGATTTGTGGTTCCGCTGGATGATTGCGGTTGCCTCTGCTCGACGATGTTCCGCATCGATGCGCCCCACTTGCTTTGGGTTCTCGAAAATCTCGCCGAAGGCCGCGTAGTGAACCAGATTGTGGTGCCAAAAGACGTGGCATCGGACGCTCGCATTGCCCTTCAGCGAATGCTCGATATCACCAACTAATTTCGCGATGGAACTCGTCCGGCGTTATCGGATTCGTGGCCGGGTCCAGGGCGTCGGATATCGTTACTTCACACGACGGATTGCGCTACGATTGGGCGTCCGTGGCTGGGTTCGTAATGTTCCCAATGGCGACGTCGAGGTCCATGCGGAGGCGGACAGCACTATTCTCGCGCGTTTCCGGGAGGAACTTGAGCGAGGGCCAACCTCCTCTGCTGTCGACGAGATCATCGAGGAAACAACAACGCGGACGGAACACTATTCATCTTTCGAAATACGAGGTTGAGAATGGACGATCTGAAGAAACTGATTCGAGAAGTTCCGGACTTCCCCAAGCCGGGCATTCTGTTCTACGACATCACGACTCTTTTGAAGAACAAAATCGGATTTCGATCGGTGATCGATCGGCTCACAGAAATGGTGGCCCCCACGCAGCCGGATATCGTGATCGGTATCGAGGCGAGAGGTTTCATCTTCGCGCCGGCGCTCGCATATCACCTTGGCGCCGGGTTCGTCCCGGTCCGAAAGCCAAAGAAACTTCCGTCGGCGACAGAAAAGATCAGCTACGAACTCGAGTACGGCCTCGATACGCTCGAGGTTCACAAGGACGCGATTTCGAAGGGAACGCGCGTGCTCATCGCCGATGATCTGCTGGCAACCGGAGGCACGGCGCTCGCGTGCGGGAATCTTGTCGAAAGGTTGGGCGGGCACGTTGCAGGCTACGCCTTCGTTGTCGAGTTGGAATTCCTTAAGGGAAGAGATCGTCTCAGGGACTACACAGTTTCATCGCTCATCAAGTATTGATTCACGGAGGTTTCCGTGACGCACAGGCCAGGATCTTTTTGCACGACGGTACTTCGCACTCGTGACGTCGAGCGTGCAGCGGACTTCTATGGCGCTCTGATTGGGTGGATTGCAGAAGCAGTGCCGGGCTTTGGCGGACATCGGCTACTCCAGTCTAACGGCCGGACGGTGGCGAGCTTGCACCATGTCACCGCGGATGAAGATCTCTGGGTTCCCCACGTCTCCGTTGATAGTGTGGACCGTACCATTTCGGACGCGCGCTCGCTCGGCGCAACGCTGCAGGACGCCGTCGATATCCCGGGACTTGCGCGATTGGCCACCCTCCGCGATCCGGAAGGCGCTGTCTTCGGCCTGTGGCAGCCACAGCCGCATCATGGCGCGGAATCCATGGAGGGAGTCGGCAGCCTGTGGTGGGTTGAAGTGCTCTCAAACGACGTCGCCGCAGCATGCAGGTTTTACGGGAGCCTGTTTGGATGGACGTATAACGACAGACTGCTGGAACCCTTCGCATCCTACACGTTCTTCAAGCGCGGTGATGTCCACGAGGGCGGTGTCTTGCCGATCGATCCCAATTGGGGAGTCTCTCCGAGATGGAACTGCATTTTCTCTGTCGCTGACGCCGACGTGACAATCCACCGTTCACAGGATCTTGGCGGCTGCGAGATATTCACGCATACCGTGCCGACGGCTGGGAGGATCGGGATCCTGACGGATTCGGGCGGCGCCGGGTTTGTGATCCGCGGGCCAGTGCCTTCCTAATGCCGCCAGAATTTAATTAATTCACCGCGCTGCTGCTATTCTTCCGGCAATGAATCTCTGCACCCGCATTGTCATGGTCCACACGCGTCGATTGATGGCGACTGGAGTCGTATGTCTGTGTCTTGTCACGATGTTCGCCGCGCAGGACCGTCAGGACCGCGCGAAGGCAGCCGTAGCGAAGGTTTATGACAACAACGTGCTGCATCGTATCGAGATCACGATTGCGCAGCAGGACGTGGCGAAGATCGTGGATCGGGACATTGAGCGCATCCGCTGCACCTTCACGTTTGACGGGGTTGTCCTGAAAGATTCCGGTGTGCGACAGGCCGGCGGGACATTCAACCGCTTCGTAGGGATAGAAGGAAAGCCCACGCTCAGTCTGAAGTTCGATGACTTTGTTGACGGGCAGGAACTGCACGGCCTGGAGAAAATGGTTCTGAAAGACGGTCGCCAGGACACGGGCCTCGTCAGCGAGCACCTGACCTATGAGGTGTATCGGCGCGCGGGGATCGCGGCTCCGATGACGGCCCATGCGCACGTCACTATCAACGGGATCGACAGCGGTATCTACGTTATGCGCGAACCGATTAACAAA
>DASTBJ010000122.1:0-5537 GCA_035712125.1 Terriglobia bacterium | reverse complement strand
TAGCTCTCTGTCCCCAATTTGTCCGATTCAATCCTTTCGTCCGACCCAGGTGCAGTTTCCAGTGTCCTTAACGTAACGTAGTCCGCAAAGGGAGGTCCACTGGTTGACTCAAGGAAATCGGTTCTTCATCGCGTTTCTCGTGGTCGGCCTGATCGTCGCAAGTATATTCGGCTTCATCCTGGTCCCGAAACGGGCCGAACGATGGGCCGTGATGCAGAAGCGCGTCAACGAACTCAGGGTCGAGGCCCAATCCCGAAGTCTGCCGCGGTCCGTGCTGCATGGCGCGCCAATTCCCGGAGAAGCCTGGGGCGAGTACACCATCGCGATCAACGACGCGCAGACGTGGACCGAGGACAGCAAGGGCATGGCCCTGGGCAAGTTCTTGAACGGCGATCCGAGTGCTGACCGCGCCTTAGTGGAACGAATGCTCGTTGCACACGCCGGCGCGCTCGACCACTTTCGTCGTGGCGCGCAGCGCACAAATGGACAGTACCCTTATCGATGGCAGGAAGGGTACCTGATGGAACTACCCAGCTTCGGCGCGACGCGTCTCTTGTCCCGGTTTGCCCATGCGCAATCGAGAATGTGGGCGGAAAGCGGAAAAACACAGGAGGCGACAGACCTGTTGCTGGATACCCTCGTGTTCGCCAGAGACCTGGGGGCGAATGGCCCGCTTCTCTCCACGATGTTGGGTGATGCCATCTATCTCATGACCTTCGATGAACTGCACCACCTTCTTGTCTCCGGGAAGTTGACCGCGAAGCAGTTGACCTATCTTGAAAAGAAGCTGGCGATCGTCGATCACGACTTTCCCAGTCTGATTCCGGCCATGGCCAATGAAACCCTGTCGCTGGGTATCTCCGCTCTGGATGAGTTTGGAGCGGGAACATCGTTCCAGGAATGGACGAAGATCGCCGTGAGTGGCGGGTGGCGGTACGGATTCTCTCCAAAACGCGTGGCGTTGGATGCTTTCGACGAGACGGAGTCCTATTCCCGTCGGACACAGAACGCGACGATCCTTGGCTATGGTGCGGCGCGAAAGGAAGCGACGGCCATTCAGGCTGAAAGCAGATCTTCCGACAATCCCCTATTCCGACAGCTCATACCCGATTTTCCCAAATCGGATCTTGCGCATCGAGAAGTTCTCGCCCGACTGCGAGTTCTGCGCGCAGCTACCGGATACCTCGCGACAGGTAAGCTGCCGAGTCTGGAGGATCCCCTCGGAAGGGATATCCTCACTTCACAGGAGGGCGGCAAAACCAGGATCTGGAGCCTGGGCATGGATGGAACAGATGGCGGTGGCGTCGGAGGATGGCCGCGTGTGACCAACCAGCAGGACATCGTTATCGAGTTGCCACGGCGGCCGTAGTCTACTTCGCCCTCTTCGCAACAAAGGGCTCATCGGCGATCTCGGCGACATTTCGGGTGAACTTGATCTCGTCGCCCGATATCTTTCCCTTGTAGATGATCTTCAGCGGCATTCCCTCGTACACGAGGTTTTCGACGAAGCTGATATCGTCACCCTTGACCACGCCTTCCGTGATCTCGGTTTCTGCGTTGGCGAACGCGGACTTCGCTTTACCTGTGAGCTTTTCACCCTCGACTTTGAAGGTGAACGTGTAGTTCTGAACACCGACCTGCGTGTCGATCGCGGCCGTCCAGGTGCCGTTGAAGTCTGCGGCGAATACCGCAATGCTGCAGACGAATAAAAATAGAATCGAAAAAACAACGCTTCGGTGAGTCATGGAAACCTCCGACAGGGGTGTGAATCGACCTTGAGTTTATATCAACACGCTTTACTCTTCGCTATACTCACGTTGTTTCTCCGAAGGAGGTGTCGTGCGTTCCAGAATCGCCTGCATCATCAGTCTCGCCCTATCGATCGGTTTTCTCAACGTTGCGGCGGCTTCGGCACATCACAGCTTCGCGCCACACTTTGACGCCACTAAGAAGGTCAACATCTCCGGTACTGTGAAGGCTTACGAAGCGAGGAATCCCCATAGCTACCTCCACGTTGATGCCGTCGACGAAAACGGGCGGACGAGAGAGTATGTTTGCGAATCCCACGGCACCACCCAGCTCAGTCGAATTGGACTCACGCCGCAAATCTTCAAGGCCGGAACAAAGATCCGGGTGGTGGGCTCGTTGTCGAGGCATAGCCCGTACATGTGCTTCTTCGAGACCGTTGAACTTGCGGATGGCCGCACGCTGAACGTCAACGGTCCGGGTGGATCGTCTCCAACCCCCCAGTCGACGGCGGTGGCGCAACGTAAAGACATCTTTGGCACGTGGCTTCTTGCGCCGATTCCCAACCGGAGCACAAGCGGGCCTCAACCGATGATGCAGTTCCTCACGCCGGCAGGCGAGAAGGCCGTCGCCGCGTACGATCCGTTCAAGGACGATCCGGTCTTCCGATGCGATCCTGTTGCGATCCGCCGCGTCTGGGGTGCGCCAAGCACCCCCCTGGAAATCATCCGCGACGGAGCGGATGTCGTGCTGCGGCACGAGTGGATGGACGTGAAAAGGGTGATCCATATGAGGGAGAAGGCTGTCCCGAAAGGTACCAGGCGTACGTCGCTCGGTTATTCCATCGGTCGATGGGAAGGGGACACCCTCGTCATCGAGACCTCGAACTTCTCAGCAGGCGTGCTGAACCAGTATGTCGAGCAACAGGGTCAGCCCACAAAAGGGCTTTTGCACTCCGATGCCCTCACCACGGTCGAACGGCTTCATCTTGATGTCGCGCGCCAGCGCCTGGTGGTGGAGATCGATATGACCGACCCGGAGTTTTTCAAGCAGGCGTTCCCTCGCGCGACTTACGAGTATTCTGCGTCGAATCTGAAGATTGAGCCATTCAAGTGTTCGCCGGAAGGACTGACGGGGCCGATTACGAACAAATAGGCACACCTGCAATCTGGACGGGAAGGGTCCGTTACAGCCCCAGGGCTTCAAGATCCGCAGATCTTCGAAGAACTCTTGTTGTTTTCGCGCGTGACAAGAATTGCACCGTCGGCAAGGAATGGCGCCAGGCCGCCCTGCATGATCGCCTACCGGCTCAAATTCTGAGATCGGGATGCACTCCGCTGCTTGCTTCTTGAACCCCTCCAGCGCTCTACAACGCATGAGAATTTGCTGAGGTGACAAACGGCCAGGGCAGCAGGGGTTCACCGACCAACGAGGGACAACCTGGCAAGGAGCAGGTAGAATGTCGTGTCCAACACCCGAACCGATAAAGGATTTCCTATGCTGAAAACGTCGCTGATGTGTAGCGCTCTGCTGGCTTCGTTCATTCTCCTCGGGCAGTCGCCTCGAGATTGGAGAGCGTCTCACGAAGGGGACATCCTCTCGGAGTATCGGGAGTTGCTCGCGATTCCGAACATCACCCGCAATCTTTCGGACATGCGTCGTAACGCCGAGATGTTGCAACGCATGTTTGCGAAGCGGGGAGTTACCTTACAATTGCTCGAAGTACCGGATGCGCCGCCTGCCCTCTTCGGTGAACTGCGGGTGCCCGGCGCGACACGGACACTGGTGTTTTATGCGCATTATGACGGGCAATCCGTCACTCCTTCGCGGTGGCTCAATGGCGACCCATTCCAGCCGGAGTTACGCGATGCTTCCGGAAAGCTCATTCCATGGGGGAGTGTCACGCGTTTCGATCCGGAGTGGCGTATTCACGCTCGATCTGCCGCTGACGACAAGGCGCCGATCATGGCGTTCCTTGCCGCGCTCGATGCGCTTCGCGCCGCGGGGAAGGTGCCTTCGGTCAATCTCAAATTTTTTCTCGATGGAGAAGAGGAGCTGCTATCGCCTCACCTGCAGACGATTGTGGACAAATACAAGCCGCTGCTGTCGTCCGATGGCTGGGTCATCTTCGATGGTCCAATGCATCCCAGCCGGCGGCAACTGATCGCATTCGGATCTCGCGGTAATTTCAATCTGGAGGTTACCGTCTACGGTGCGGAGGAGGAATTGCACTCCGGTCACTATGGCAACTGGGCGCCAAATCCGGCGCTCATTCTGGCTCACTTGCTGGCTTCAATGAAGGACGACAAGGGACGGGTGTTGATTCGGGGTTTCTACGACGATGTGATTCCGTTGAATGCCTTCGAGCGAAGAGCGATCGCGGCGATGCCGGATCTGGAAGCGGACCTTCGCAAAGAGCTCGAACTCGGAACTGTGGAGGTTCCCGGTAGAACGTTGCAGGAGGCCGTACATGTTCCCGCCTTGAATATTCAGGGAATCGCGAGTGCTGGAGTAGGCGCCGAGCGGCGCTCGGTCATTCCCTCGAGTGCGACCGCCTTCCTCGGTGTCCGCCTTGTCAAGGGTATGCAGCCGGCGAAGACGCGGAAACTGGTTCTGGATCACCTGCGTCGCCAGGGATGCTTTGTCACCGAAGTTGAGCCGGATGCGGCGACAAGGATGGCGCACGCAAAAGTCTGCTACGTTTCCGATGCGGGACAGGGCGGAGGTCAAGCTGCTGTTCGCGAGCCTCTAGATTCAGAATTTGCCATCAGCGTCGTGCAGGCAGTCGAGTCGGTTCGAGGGACGGTCGTCCGCCAACCTACGCTGGGAGGGACGTTGCCTCTTGCGCCGATTACAGAAGGCCTTCGGGCACCGGTCGTCCTTCTCCCCATCGTGAATCACGATAATAACCAGCATACGCACAACGAAAACCTGCGCCTTCAAAACCTGTGGGACGGTATAGAAACCATCGCGGCCGTAATGACAATGAAGTGAGAATTCTGCCGACTACCTGAAATGACGGTTCTTCTTAAACAAGTCGATCATCTTGTCTACGCAACGCCGGATCTGAAGGCAGGCATCGACGAACTCGAAAAGATGCTGGGCATCCGCGCGACAGACGGAGGCCGACATGTCGGATTGGGCACATGCAATTCGCTCCTGGCGCTGGGGCCCGAAAGTTATCTGGAGATCATCGGACCCGATCCGGCGCAGAAGAGCTTTCCGAGTCCTCGCCCGTTCGGCATTGATCAGCTCTCATCTTCACGGCTTGTCACGTGGGCAGCCAGGAGCGCGAACCTGGAGCAGCTCGCCGCGTTGGACCTGGGAGAAGGTACTCGGCTCGGCAGCGTCGCATCGGGTAGCCGGCGAACTCCTCAGGGAGTTTCGCTCTCCTGGCGTTTCACGGACCCTCGCACCGTGGTGGCTGAAGGAATCGTCCCATTCCTTATCGATTGGGGGAACACGTCACACCCGGCGAAGACCGCGGCGTCCGGGGCAACGCTCATCGATCTCCGCGCGCAGCATCCGGAACACGAAAGGGTCCAGAAGATGCTGACAGCCCTGGGGCTCGAACTTCGAGTGTCGAGAGGGCCGAAAGCGGCACTCTTTGCGACGATCCAGACTCCGCGCGGTCGAGCCGAACTTTCTACCTGGGATAGCTGAAAACGCTTCGGCAGAACATTGAGACCAATTGGTGGCAATGGTTTGATGACCGACAGGGAGCGTTGGACTTCATGTCGATGTGGCGCGCCAGCGTCTGGTGGTGGAGATCGCTATGACCGACCCGGAGT
>DASTBJ010000121.1:0-19597 GCA_035712125.1 Terriglobia bacterium | reverse complement strand
TATACGACTGATCGAAAGGCTCGCGGCGCGAAGTCTTCCATCGAGTCTTTCCCGTATTCTTGTCGAGCGCAACGACGTACGCTTCATCCGCGCCATCACAGCTGACGATGAGCATATCGCGGTACAACATGGGCGAACCGCCGTTGCCGTGCATCGAGTCGTAGCGCAGCGTCACTTTCCAGACAAGCGTTCCATCTGTGGCCACGGCGGCAGTGCCATCCGCGCCGAAATGGACGTAGACACGGTCGTTCTCGACAATGGGTGTTGGAGACGCGAGGCTGTTCTTTTCATTCTTCAGAGAAGCATTACGTACGGAAAACACCTCAACGTTAACGCTTTCCCTGCCTGTAGCGACGTCAAAGGCTAGAAGGCGCAGCGACGTCGATCCGCGCTGAACGACCGCGGTTGTAATCCAGACACGGCCGCCGGCCACGACCGGCGACGACCATCCACGTCCGGGCACGGGCGACTTCCAGAGAATGTTTTGGGTTTCGCTCCACTGGTAGGGGACATTCTTTTCGGTCGAGTGTCCCTCGCCGCCGGGGCCGCGGAATTGCGGCCAATCTTCACCGGTAACGGGAAGCGCCGCTAACAGCGCGACGAGAATCAGGCTTTTTTGCGGGATTCGCACGCTGCTGATTCTATCGCCTGCCAGGATGTGGGAGAACACTGGATTTGCTTCAAGCAGCCGCCCGCCTTCCAAGGCGGGGACTTTCCGCAGCTTTGCCCAAGTCCCCACGACTTGCGCTACCATCAAAAAGGTGACGTCATGGAAGGTTTACGCATCGAACGCGGGTTCTGCCACATCATGTTCGCCTACGACGCAGCCCGCTTCATCGACCTCGACAAGGCCGAGAAGCGCACGCACGAAGTCTCCGAACGACAGACGATCCGACACAAGCGCCGCACACCCAACTACTTTGACTTCCAGCCACCCCCGCTTCGCGTCACCTACGGCATGGCCCCTCTTGACATCGCGGCCTGCCCTGCGCGGCCCACCGTCGATCTGATCCTTTACGATTTTGGCGCGGTCTGCGCCAGCTATTCGCTTCCGATTGTAGGGTCCTTCGATCAACTCCTCCGACTGAGCGAAGAGCTTTACGACAATCCTCTTCTTCTCTCCGACTCACGCAATCGCATCCAGGAGCTTCTGAAAGTTCTCGGGGACGCCGCCATCCACGCCAATCTGGCGACTGTCGTCGAAGACTACGTTGTTTTCCACGTCGAGGAGCTCTCGCACCCCGTGGACATCCCGCAGTTCCTCGCCTCGCACTGCCGGCAGATTGCGCAGATCCTGCGCGCCGAGAGCCGTCCGCTATCCGAACAGGAAATGGAGGATGCCGTTTCCGCGCGCCTGTCCTACGGCACGGAGGACTTGGCCGTAATCGACTGGAATGCGGCATTACTGATCGACCGCGATGGCGACGACGTTCGCGAGGTGCTGCAGTTCGCGAATGTCGAATTGCTCGAGATGCGATACCTGGACCAGCGGCTGGATGGGGCGCTCAACCGATCCTATGATGCAGTGTCGCCGCGTCCTGGCGTTCCCCGTCCGAAGCTTGGACGTTACCGATCCCGGCTGCGCGCCGTCGCCGAGCTCCAGGTCGACAACGCTATGCTCTTCGAGGGCGTCAACAACTCCCTGAAGCTGCTGGGCGATCAGTACCTGGCGCGGATCTACCGGCTTGTCAGCCGGCGATTTCATCTGGACGACTGGGATGCCAGTATTCTCCGAAAACTTCAGACCCTGGAAAGCATCTACCAGAAGATGTCGGATCAGGCCGCAACCCGGCGGATGGAACTGTTGGAATGGGGCATCATCATTCTTTTTGTGTTTTCGCTGATTCTGGAGCTCATCCACTTCGGCTCCTCGTAGAGCCTCGTTTAGTTCAGCGAGACGTCCGCGACGAGCGGCAGATGGTCCGATGCCACGAGGGCGGTCTGGCTGCGATGTCTCGCCAGGCGTTTGAGCCGGAGTTTGCGATCGATGTAAATATGGTCGAGGGGAAAGAGCGGAAAACGCCCCGGAAAGGTGCGCGACCTCCTCAAGTGACGGCGAACATTCGTCTTGTCGAGATGCTCCGTAAGGGTTGAGGTGACCGACCCGCGAAGCCATTCATTGAAGTCTCCGAGTACAATCCGGGGACCGTGGAGTTCGTCGTTGACGACAATACCCTCGTCCACGAGTTTCCGAGCCTGTTTCCGCTGTTCAAAGTAACGGGTCCCAAAGTGGACATTGAAGACATGAAGGGTGCCGCCACCGAACCGCACGTCGGTGCGCAGGCAGCCGCGGTTTTCCCGTCCCCAGGTCGTGCTGATGTCGTAATTCCGGTGATGTTCTATCGGGAACCGGGTCAGGACGACATTTCCGTATCGCCCTCCCTTGTGCCACTGATTCTCCCCGAAGGCGAAATGGAACCCCAGCTCTTCGGCCACGAACCGGGCCTGGTCGTCCTCCCGGGAGCGGCCCTCCCAGCTGACAACTTCCTGGAGAGCCACAATATCCGGCCGCAGCTCCTTCAGGACCTGGACGATCCGCTCGGGCCGCACACGCCGATCTATGCCGCGGCACTTATGAACGTTATAAGTAACAATGCGAAGGGTAGGGCGTAAGTCCTTCATTTCTATGAGAAGCCAGACCGCAAGTGGCCGGGCCGAATTCGATACTAGCACGCCCGGCCGGGTCATGGAACCCCTGGAATTGGGGCGGGACCGTCAAAGGCGGAAACCTGTTGACGACGGCATGTCCCGGAGCCACGGTACCCTCAATGCGCAAGGACTTCTTCAGCCCGCCAATCGACCAGATGGACGTCGTCCTCATCGACCGCGGGACCGTCTCCCAGGCCCTGACCTTCGTCACGCGCTGTGCGGCCTGCTCGCCCGAGGCCGAAATTCCCTTCGATTCCATACTCGACCGGTTAACGGAGCGGGATCCTCGGGTAACCGACTACATCATCGAAATCACACCTCCCTGCCCTTACTGCCTGCACCCCATCACCGAAAAGACCCGAGTCCGGATCGAGAATTAGTCCGGCCTTTCCTCGCTTCTGGCAACGTGATTGCACCGATGGATCCAAATGCCGCCCATTCGGTGGAACGAGCTTTTCACGCTGAGTGTGTCGCCGCTCGAAGTGTTTATCCGCGGAACTATCATTTACTTGTTTATTTTCGTGCTGATGCGGGTACTTCGCCGGGAACCCGGGACGGTTGGAATTGCCGATCTCCTGATGGTCGTTCTGATAGCCGATGCCTCACAAAATGCCATGGCTGGTGAATATCGCTCCATTCTCGACGGCCTCTTCCTGATCCTCACCATTGTTTTCTGGAACTACTTCATAGACTGGCTGACCTTTCATTCAAAGCGCGTGGAGCGTTTCACCTATCCTCAGCCGCTACCGCTGATACGCGATGGGAAATCCATTCCGAAAAACATGAAGGACCAGTATGTGACCCATGCTCAGCTCGAAAGCATGCTCCGGGAGCACGGCGTCGAAAATCTTGGCGACGTCAAGGCCGCCTATCTGGAGGGAAGCGGGCATGTCAGCGTCATTAAAGCTCAAGGGAAAGAAGTGGAACCGGAGCCGCCGGCGAAAAGGCAAAGAGGCCGATGACATGTTTCCGCGCACGACGGCGAGGCTCGCTCTCATTCTGCTGGCGACCCTTCCGTTTGGTTGTGGAACCGGTGGCTCCGCGCTGAACCCTGCCGGGGAAGCCGCCGAGAAAATCGCCGTTCTGTTCTGGTGGATGACCGGCGGCGCTCTTCTCATCTGGCTTGGCATGATGGCGCTGGCGATCTACGCAACGCGCGCAAGTAAGGACATCGACCGCGAGCAGCAGGCCAAAAAGTTGATTCTCGCCGGCGCAATCGTCCCCACTGTTGTTCTCGCCGCGCTACTCACCTATGGACTCCGGGCCCTTCCCGGCATAGTCGCTCCTGCGCCGGTCGGCACATTGCGAATTCTCGTCACCGGAGAACAGTGGTGGTGGCGCATGCGCTATCTTCCTGCCGACGGCCAGCCCTTCGACGTCGCAAATGAACTGCGCCTGCCGGTAGCAGAGCCTGTCGAATTCCTGTTGGAGAGCGACAACGTCATCCACTCATTCTGGATCCCCGCCCTGGGCGGAAAGATGGACCTGATCCCGGGACGAACGAATCGGCTGGTGCTGAGGCCCACACGAACTGGAACTTTCAAAGGTTTCTGCGCGGAATTCTGCGGAACGGCCCACGCCAAAATGTCCTTTGAAGCAATCGTGCTCCCTCGCGAAGAGTTCGATCAATGGCTGGCGGTCCAACAGCAACCTGTTCGAAGCGAGTCTCAACAGTGAAACGCGATGTCGAACCTCTGGAAAACGCCCCGCCTCTGGAACTGCAGCGCGCGCAGCAGGAGCGGCTGCTCGAGGCGTGGAAAATCCCCACGGGCTTGCGCTACTGGTCCGAGGTCAACAACAGCGTTGTTGGAGTCTGGTACACCGTCGTTACGATCTTCTTCCTGCTGTTCGGCGGCATTCTCGCGCTGCTGATGCGTATTCAACTGGCATCCCCCGATAACAAATTCCTCTCGCCTCAAACATACAACCAGTTCTTCACGCTGCATGGATCCGTGATGATGTTTCTGTTTGCTATCCCGATCTTCGAAGCCGTTTCCATCCTCTTTCTTCCGCAGATGCTCGGGGCCCGCGACCTGCCGTTTCCGCGGCTCTCCGCTTATGGCTTCTGGGCGTTTCTCATTGGAGGCTTGTTCTTCTGTGGATCGATATTCTTCGATGCGGCTCCCAACGGTGGGTGGTTCATGTACCCGCCCCTGACTGCCCGGTATGAACCAGGAATCGGCGCCGACCTCTGGCTGCTGGGATTCTCGTTTATCGAAGTCGCGGCAATCGCGGCGGCAGTCGAACTGATTGTCGGCGTGTTGAAGTCGCGGCCCCCGGGAATGCGGATCAATTTGATTCCACTCTACGCCTGGTATGTGCTGGTAGCCGGGGCCATGGTGCTCTTTGCGTTTCCTTCCCTGATTACCGGAAGTCTTCTGCTCGAACTGGAACGCGCATTTCAATGGCCCTTTTTCGATCCCGCGCGTGGCGGAGATCCGTTGTTGTGGCAGCACCTGTTCTGGATTTTCGGCCATCCGGAGGTGTACATCATCTTCCTGCCCTCCGTCGCTCTCGTGGCCATGATCCTTCCCACGTTCGCAAGAAAACCCATCGTCGGTTATGAGTGGATCGTTCTCTCGGCCATCGGCACGGGCTTCTTGAGTTTCGGTTTGTGGGTTCATCACATGTTCACGACCGGTCTGCCGGGAATCTCGCTGGCCCTCTTTTCTGCCGCGTCTCAGGCGGTCGCCATTCCCACCAGTGTTCAGATCTTCTGCTTTATCGCGACACTTCTGGTGGGACGCGTCACGGGTTCCGTGCCCATGCTTTTCATCTTTGGCGGAATGGCGGTATTCATCATGGGAGGATTGACGGGCGTAATGGTGGCCGTCGCACCTTTCGACTTTCAGGCGCACGATACGTTCTTCATCGTCGGCCACCTCCATACCGTTTTGATTGGTGGAACGATCTTCCCCTTCCTTGCGGCCGCTTACTATTTTTATCCCCTGATCCGCGCCAGAAAACTGTCGGACAAACTCGGCAAGATCGCTTTCTGGCTGGTTTTCATCGGCTTCAATATCACCTTCATGCCCATGCACGCGGCGGGTTTGCTGGGGATGCCGCGACGTGTATTTACCTACGCGGCAGATTCCGGCCTGGACCTGATGAACCTCGCATCCACAGCAGGCGCTTTCGTTCTTACAGCCGGCTTCGCTGTATTCCTCTGGGACGTATTGCGGCCGAAGTCTCGCCAGCCACTGAGCGCGCGCAATCCCTGGAATGCCGGAACACTCGAATGGCTCCAGGAAATGCCCGGCCAGCCCTGGGGCGTACGTTCGATTCCGGAGATCGACAGCCGGTATCCCCTGTGGGAACAGCCGGACTTTATCCAGCACGTAGATGAAGGCCGCTTCTATATGCCCGATGCGGAGGAGAAAAAACGCGAAATGCTGATCACCTCCGTTATCGATGCCCAACCGGTCCAGGTGTTGCGCATTCTCGGCCCGACCTTTATTCCGCTGCTGGCCGCGGCCTTTACAGGAGGAATTTTCATATTCTCGACTTTCAAACTGTGGGGCGCGATGGCGGTGAGTGCCGTGCTTGCGCTCGCGGCCATTCTTTACTGGTGCTGGACCGGAACCGCTCTAATCCCGGAGAAGGAAGTAAAGTACATCGGACACGGAACCACAGTGCCTCTCTACGCCTCGGGTTCGACTTCCGTCGGTTGGTGGGCCATGTGCATCACGATGCTCGCAGATGTCACGGCGTTCGCGTCCATTCTCTTTGGTTACTTCTTCTACTGGAGTCTCAAATCCGAGTTTCCACCTGACAACGTTACGGGACCCGGCTATTTCTGGCCTGGTGTTGCGGTGATTCTGGTGCTGATAGCCTGGAGCTTAACGCTCGCTGCCCGTCACTGGAATCGATCGGATAACCGAGTGCCGTTTTATGCGTCGGTGGTCCTCGCGGCGTTGTCCGGTTTGGGCGGGGCCATCGCAATTCTCGCGGGCCCGCGGCAGTTCGGGCTCGATCCCACAGAGCACGTGTATTCTGCGACGATCTGGTTGATCGCAATCTGGACTGCCTTTCATGCGTTGATCGGAGTGATCATGCAGCTTTACTGCGCGGCTCGAAGATGGGCCGGACGCATGACGGCGCGATACGACATTGATATCTGCAATGTCGTTCTCTACTGGCACTTTCTATTGCTTACCGCGGCAGCCGCCGCGATCGTAATGGCGGGATCGGGTTTACTTGAATGAGTACAAGAATCGAGCCGGTTACGGCAGAGAGTCGCCAGAGCCTGTGGACACTCGTCCTCCCACCGTCACTATGACTCGCTCATTTTCTTATCAGCTATGGCGTACTCGCCGTGTGGTGCGGAATGCCTGGGCCGAGTGCATCGCTCGGGAGCCTGGGTGTTGGGTTTGGGATTGTTACCGCGTTTGTGCTTGTAGTAATCGCTGCTGCCGGGAAAAAAGGCTGGACGAGATACCGGCATGCCGGTGACGACAGCAGTACGGTTCCGAGCCACCACAAGGACACGCCCGAAGATCGCCACCGATTCCTTGGCCTTGCCACTGTTCTGCTCGCGGCCTTGAGCGCTGTCGCGACGCTCTACGTCGCCATGGCAGTCGCTATTCTTGGGAACTGCGGATGATACGACGCGTTGCCTTATTCATGGGTGTCGCGGCTCTGGCGGGAGCATGGGCAAGCCTCGCACACAATCGTCACAACCAGCTCTTCCACGAGCACATGGCGGTTCACATGACTGTCGTGGCCGTTGCAGCCCCTATGCTGGCGGTTGCTCTTGCGGGTTCGTCGCTGGATCCGTTTCGCCGCGCCGCCCCGTGGTCGCCACTGGTGGTATCCCTTATTGAGCTCGTAGTCGTCTGGGCATGGCACACCCCCGCGATGCATCATTTCGCGCGGCGATCGGCACTGGCGCTGGTGGCAGAGCAAACAACCTTTTTGCTGTCGGGCTTCCTTCTCTGGATCGCTGTCGTCGGCGGAGAGCACGTGGGCCGCCGAGGCGGCGGAATTATCGCGTTGCTGGTGACTGCCATGCACATGACGCTTCTGGGTGCGCTGCTCGCGCTCTCGCAACGAGCGTTCTATCCACACGAAAGCGGTGCGCACCTGTCATCTGCGCTGAAGGATCAGCACCTGGGAGGTGTCATCATGCTGCTCGCTGGAGGAGTGACCTATCTGGTGGGTGGTTTGTGGATGTCGTGGAAACTTCTGCGCTATCGCAGGCTATAAAGGAAAGCGGCAAGGTCGCGCCCGTCGATTTCCGTAACGTCCATGTTCGGCATTAATGTACCGGGATCGACTTCACGAGGGAACCGGATCCATCGGATCATGTTCTCAGGAGTGTTCGGGAGTCTTCCCGCCAGGTAAAGACGCTCGCCGACTCCGCGCAGCGGCGGTCCCACCATGCCTTGCGTCGGCATTCTCGGAATCGCATGACACGCCGCACAGCCGTATTGAACGGCAAGCTTCTCTCCACGCGCGGCATCGCCGGCGGCGCTTATCGTGCTGGACATGCAGCCTGCGAACAACGCACCCAGTGTTGCGGTCAGTAGTGCGGCCTTATTCCAGTGTCGCGAGATAGTCGAGAAGGTCATGGAGTTCCTGCGGCGCTAAAGGTGTCGGCGGCATCGTCGTTTCCGGTTCGATGTTTTGCGGATTGAGAATCCAACCTGCGAGATTTCCGCGTGTATTCGGAAGTCCACCGACCAGCGTCTTTCGGGACGCTACGTGTGTTAGATCGGGTCCAACCGTAGCCAGTGCCGAGGTGCCGCGAATCGTGTGACACAGCGAACAGGGTCCCTCAAGAAAGACTTGTCGACCTCGCAGGACAGAATCGCCTTCCGCAGGTACGGCAGGAGGCGGGTCTTTCAGGTTCGACAGGGAGCGGACATAGGCTACGAGGCTCCAAACCTGTTCTTCGGAGATTCTTCCTCCAAAGGCGGGCATTCCCTGCGGCCGCCCTTCGATAATGGTCCAGAAAATGTTGCCGGCGCTGTTGCCATAGATCCACTCGTCATCCATGAGCGCCGGACCGATCGCGCCACCTCCCGACGCATGGCATCCAGAGCAGTTGAAGTGGTGGTAGAGACGCTGTCCGTCGGCAATGACCAACTCGGTTTCCTCCGGACGATTTGATGGTTGTGCAGCAGAGTCTTCTACGCCGGGTTGGAACTCCGTCACCGGATTGCCTCGTGGCATTGCACTCAAGGCTGGTGGGAGGTTTGAAGGCGATGTCCGGTAGTCGCACGCCATCAGAGCGAGAGCGCTGATCAAAAGCGTGACGGCCAAACCAGTGGACCGCATCAAGGCTTCCTTTCCGCGGATAGCGCTGGTGGCTTCAACGGAACACCGTAGGCGCGCAAGATGTGGTCGATGGCGGGTTGCTGCGTATCGACAAAAATTTGAAGGCGGTGCAAAAGCTGCGCGTTACCTTTTCGCACAGCCATCGAAATTTCGAACGTGAACGGCAGATGGGGACCATCCGCTTCAGGGAACAACGGCTGAACACGAAGGGCAACGGGTTGCGTCTGCGCAAAGTAACCGCCGACGGGTCCCCAGACTATGGCGACGTCGATCAAACCGCCGGCGACAGCTTCAACCACTCGGGCCGGCGGATTCGCCTGGGAGTAATCCCCGTAGATGCTGAAACCGGAAATGTTCCGAATCAACCCGCGCTTTGCCAGGGCGTGCACTGGAGGAGGATTCCCGTAGTCGTCACCGATAACGTGAACGCCAATCCTGGCCGATGTCAGAACCTCGTCATCCAACGATGAGACGACGGGGCCATTTCCTGCGCGAGTTACAAACACGTAGGTGGACCGATAGTAAGGACGCGTCGTTTCGACTGTTTCCAGCCGGCTCGGAACACCCATCACGACGTCGCACAACCTCGCATCAAGCGTGTTGCGAACAAAACCGCGGCGCTGCGCGAACCACACATAATCCAATTCCATTCCCAGGTCCGCTGCAAGAAGTTCGGCGAGACGATTTTCAAAACCTTCACCGCGCTGGTTGGAAAACGGCAGATTATTGGGATCCGCGCACACGCGTAAGACACGTTTCTCTGAAGGCAAACAGGACGCGGCCAGCCACAGTGTCGCGGCAAGCAAGAAGAGGCTATGGAAGCGCGAAAACATAGATCGTGCCTCCTTTGGCGGTGCGATCGGGCAGATCCTTCATGGCGCTCACAAAGCCGAGAGCCGACGTTTCATCGGCAGGATCGAGACCTCCCGCAACAATTGCGCCGGCCCAACCGCCGACGCCGTCGGCAATCGCAATATATTGTTTGCCGTCCGGAGCCATGAAGCTGATGGGCTGGCCTATGATTCCGGACCCCGTGCGGTATTGCCAGAGCACTTCTCCCGAGCGCGCATTCACAGCCTTGAACCAGCGATCCATCGTCCCGTAGAAAACGATGTCGCCGGCTGTGGCAAGCGCCCCACTCCACACGGGAAAGTCTTCCTTGATGCTCCAGAGCTTTTTTGCCTGTACGGGATCCCAGGCCGTAAATTCCCCACGATGCCCACCGGGGCCTGCGTACATCCTTACCTTCGCACCGACATACGGCGTGCCGGCGATGTAGTTCGCTTCGAGGCCTTCCATGTCCATGCAGAGGTTGTTGTGCGGAATGTAGAGAAGCTGCGTCCTCGGCGACCACGATGACGGCTGCCAGTCTTTGCCGCCTGGCGCCGCGGGGCAAATATTGGTTACGGTGCGGCCGAAACCTGTCGCCTTGGACGGATCCTCCTGGACCTTGCCCGTCTTGAGGTCAAATCCCGTGGAGACTGTGGTGTGCACATAAGGCGTCGCGGAAAGCACCTCGCCGGTCTGCCGATCCAGCACGTAGACATATCCATTGCGTTCGGGCCTTACCAGCACCTTGCGCATCTGGCCGCCGATCGTCAGATCGAGCAGAACGTTTTCATTGATGCCGTCGTAGTCGTAGAGGTCGTGCGGACTCCACTGATACGCCCAGACCGCTTCGCCTGTGTCAGGATCGCGCGCAAACACGCTGGCGGTCCACTTGTTATCTCCGGGGCGAATTTCGGGATTCCAGGGACCCGGATTCGATGTTCCATGAAAAATGAGGTCAAGTTCGGGATCGTATGAGATCCATCCCCACACCGAACCGCCACCGATCTTCCAATGGTCCGGCGGCCAGGTGGTCACGCCGAGATCTTTGACCCGATCCGCAGCATAGAAAGGATTGAACCGGGCTCCGATCCCGACGTCGGCGTCTGGCCCTGTGCTGTAAACGCGCCAGACGATCGATCCATTTGCCACGTTCACCGCCGTCAGCCAGCCACGAACGCCGAACTCGCCTCCGCTGTTGCCGACAAGAGCGAGCCCCTTAACAACAATCGGCGCCATGGTGATGGTTTCACCCAGGTTGATATCAGCAAGTTTGGTTTTCCAGAGTTCCTTGCCGGATCCGGCGTCAACAGCGACGGTGTATCCATCGAGCGTGTTATAAACGACTTTGCCTTCCCAGTACGCAGCGCCGCGATTGACCACATCGCAGCACGCGACGCCTTGAGCGGCCAGGACGGGCCTGGGCCGATACTCCCACTTTTTTTCCCCGCTGTTCTTCAGGTCAAGGGCGTAAAGAATGTTCGGGAACGGAGTGACGTAGTACATGGTGTCGCCTACCACCAGCGGCGCTGCCTCATGACCACGCAGCACTCCGCTTGAGAAGGTCCAGGCCAGCTTTAACGAAGCCACATTCGTGGTGTTGATCTGTTCCAACCCGCTGAATCTATTGTTCGCGTAGTCCTTGGCGGCCATCAGCCACTGGCCGTCGTCGGGGTGGGATGTGGCGGAGACGGCCGCGGTCGCTGGAGGCTTGACATCCGCATTTTCTGACGGCACGCGAGACTCGCAGGAAGCCGCCATCGCCGTCAGCACGATCGCCGTCCAGACTCTGTTTTGCTGCATCAGGCGGCGAAAATTCATCAAGGAATCCTTCGCGATCACCGGCAGACGCAGTCGCAGTCGGGGAACAAGCGCTGACAGAATCATACCCCATGCCGGGTATCGTCAGATACCCGGCCCGTCACCATTCCCTTCGGTTCGGGCTCCGGACAGTGATATCGTTTTTGTTTTTGCTGGATCTGGAAATGCTTATCGGCTTGATCAAGACGCGTGTTTTGGTGTTCCTGGTCTGCGCAGCACAGCTCACGTTATCACTGCACGCCCAGGAGTTGGAGCCGCGTGCGTACTCCAACATTCCCGTTGGAATGAACTTCGTCGTCACCGGGTACGTCTATGTCGAAGGTGACGTGCTCTTCGACGTCTCTTCACCTGTTCAGGACGGGCAACTCTCCGCGCACCAGTTCGTGGTCGCCTACGCTCATGCGCTCAACGTTCTTGGAAAGAGCTCCAAGATCGACGCGATCATCCCTTTCGGCTCCGTCTCCGGCAGCGCGATTTCCGGAGGCCAATATTATGAACGGGACGTGAGCGGCGCCGGAGATCCGATCTTCAAGTTCACGTGGAACTTCATTGGCGCTCCTGCGCTGAGCCTGGAGGAGTTTGCCAAACATCAGACGAATTGGATCCTCGGCGCGAGCCTCCGCATGACGGCGCCATTGGGCCAGTACGATAGCGACAAGCTTCTGAATCTGGGCCTGAATCGCTGGTCTTTCAAACCGGAACTGGGTCTTTCAAAGGCGTGGAACCGCTGGACATTCGAGGCAGCCGGAGCCGTTACGTTTGCAACAGCCAACGATAAGTTCTTTGGCAATACGAAACGCGAACAGGCTCCGCTGCTCGCTATTCAGGGTCACATCCTCTATACCTTCGGCAAGGGAATCTGGGGCGGATTCGATGCCACCTATTACGCCGGCGGACGCACGACATTGAATGGGATCGAAAACAACGATCGGCAATCCAGCTCCCGAGTCGGCTTGACCCTGTCGGTGCCGTTAACACGTCAGCAGAGCTTCAAGCTGTACGGCAGCACCGGAGCCACTGCGAGAGCCGGTGGCGATTTCACGATAGCCGGCATCCTGTGGCAATACCGGTGGGGCGGTAACAGCCCCCGGACTGCATCCACCAGGTGAGCTTGCGTTTTCGGCTCAACGTATCGGCCGAAAAAGGGAGACAATGACAGGCTCCGCTAGATATCACGGAGGAAGAGATGAAGATATCCACCAAGCTAAAGAGTGTAGCCCGCGTCGTCCAGGTCGACGACGTCTACGTTTCGGCTGACGAACGGCGCGCCCACGGACGAGCCTTGCGCGACTCCGTGCCGCGATCCTCGCAGGCCGGCTGGAAGGCTCAGAAAGACCGACGCGATCCGGTCGAGTTGCTATCCGAGTCGAACGCTGATCGAATGCCTCAACTCATCCCGATCCGTTTCGGCCGAATGTCGCAGTCGCCTTTCGCATTTTATCGCGGCTCAGCCGCGCTCATGGCCGCGGATCTCGCACAGACTCCGAGTTCGGGACTGCGGGTACAGGCCTGCGGCGACGCCCACCTGATGAACTTCGGAGCGTTCGCCACGCCCGAACGTAATCTCGTCTTCGACATCAACGACCTCGACGAGACACTACCGGCGCCATGGGAATGGGATGTGAAACGGCTGGCCACCAGCGTCGTCATCGCTGCACAACATTTGCGGCTACCGGAAAGCGACGTGGCACGCATCGCAATCGACTGTGCACGGCAATACCGCGAACGCATGGCCGACTATGCGTCCATGCGGACGCTCGACGTGTGGTACGACAAGATCGACGTGCAACGGTATGTTGATCGGCTGGACGGCCCCGATGTTACTCGCCAGGTGCGGCTACGCTTCAAACAAAACGTAGAGGACGCCCGTCGCAAGGCGACTCCGGAGCACCTGTTCCCGAAGTTGGTCACGCTGGACGGAACGACGCACCGCATCAAGGATGAGCCGCCGCTGGTGTTTCATCCGACCAAAGAAGAAGCGCCCGGACTGGAAAGCAGCTATCGCGACGGCATCGCGGCGTACCGCGAAACACTGCCGGAGCACGTCCGCACCGTGTTCGATCGGTTCCACTTCTTCGACCTCGCCATGAAAGTCGTTGGCGTCGGCAGTGTCGGGACTTATTGCGCTATCGGCCTCTTCATGGCCGCCGATGACGATCCGCTCTTCCTTCAGATCAAGCAGGCGCGAGCCTCTGTACTGGAGCCTTACGTCGGGAAAAGCGTGTACCCCAACCATGGCCAACGAGTGGTCCTCGGCCAACGATTTACACAGTCGGCTAGCGATATCTTCCTGGGCTGGATCCGTGGCAAGGATGGCCGCGACTACTACCTGCGTCAGTTGCGCGACATGAAGATGTCAGCAGTCATCGACGACTGGGACAGCGGGCTGTTGCGCGTGTATTCGCGCATGTGCGCGCACGCTCTGGCTCGAGCACATGCCCGGACTGGAGACGCCGCAACAATTTCAGGCTATATGGGCACGGCGCGCACCCTGGACGACGCAATCGGCGAGTTCGCGGTGGATTATGCGGACCAGAACCGCACGGATTATCGCAAGTTCGTGAAGGCTATCCGAGAAGGGCGGATCGAAGCCATGGCCGAGGAGTAAAAACGGGGCCAGACTGGTTGTTTACAACCAGTCTGACCCCGATTTTACTCGTAGGGTTGATACGACTGCTCGGTGCGAGCCGCTTCCGGGCCTTTGATTTCGTGTTCTGAATCCAGAAACATGCGGACTCTGGATGCCCACTCGTCGAAGGCTTCGCGGGCCGCGGCAAACTTCTGGACGCGCGAGAACTGAGCAGCACCGACTTCGGCCCCTGCTCCGACGTTGGCCTTGTCCACCATGGCCGCGATGCGTTCACCGGTTTTTGAGTCGACCAGTTCCATCTCTACGCCCACCTTGCCGATGTTCAAAGCCCGCGCGAACGGCTTGGCGTCCGCCGGGACATCGCCTGCCGCAACTTCTCCACCGACGTCGACGCCAACAAGAGCGGTTCGCAGGCGCAGCGTCAGAGGACTCGGCGTGTCCACCACCGGGAAGGCGTCTGACACTGCCCCGATCAACGCATGCTGGAAGTAGTTGGTGAGCGCGATTCGGCCTTCGTCGGAAACCTGGCTCACGTCGGCATCAGTCGCGACATAGACCTCGACCGGATCCACGATAATCGCAAAATAATTCCGCAGGTTCTGCTTCGCATCGGTAGCAGCGTAGGTCAGCGCTTCGCCGTCTAGATTCGGGTTGGGCTTCAGCGACGCGTAGTCCTTCAGGAAGCCGGAGAATTCCTGGCCTGCGGCAATCTGTTTGACGCCGGGTTTTGGCTCCGCAGCAGGCGAGCACCCTGTCATCACGGCGATCGCAAGGATCACGCAAAGCCAGCCGGTTAACAATTTCCAGGGATGATGAGATCTCTTCACAGTTTTGCCTCCACAACAGGTCGATGATGTTGGGCTAACCCTTCTTTTCCTTTTGCTCAGGCCCCGTGACGCGCAACAGGTTAAAAACGTGAAAGACAAACGACACGGAATTCGTTTGAATCGTGGCGATATCAAAGTCCTGTTGAGTGCGCACCGAGCCCAGCAGAATGACGATGCCGTTCTTCACGATGATCTTGATGTCGGAGCCGTTGCTCCAGAAGTAGGTCGAGAGATTGCGCTGCAACGCGAGGCGTGCGGCTGCCCGGATTTCCATGTCTGTTCCGCCCAGGGGCAGGATCTCGATGTTGTTGGTGACCTTGTTCACACCCTCGATTTTTTTCACGCGGTACTCGGCATCGCTCCGGTTCGTATCGCGAACCGTCCAGCCCGTCAGGATGACATCGTTGCCGACGAGGGTGAATGAGATGAAGTCGAAGGTAGTGATGTAGGCAATCATTGCCAGTTCATGCCGGATTTTTTCGTGTAGCTGGGCATTGCCGGTGGCCTTGTAGGTGCGGACATCCAGCAGCTTTGTGGATGGACCCTCCGGGATGTCTTTGCGATCCAAAGGCTTGAAGTTCTTGAGCTTCATTGTGCCCGACTTCACCTTCACTTCACCGGTGGCCTCTCCGAAACCACCCACGTGGTCCTTCACCAGCTTCGGTTTGTTGGGGTCGAAAACCGTATTGTCATCAAGACGAACCAGAACGGGATTCGATCCATCCTTGTGAGTCTGGACACTGCAATCCACGCGCGCAGTCGTGATCGGACCGAGCATCAGGCGTGCGCAAATGTCCGAGTCTACGTAAACAGGAAAGGGTACTTCGTCCTGCATCGCGACATAAGGAGCGCTGTAAAGAAGCAGGACAGCGCATAAGATCAATGAGACTGTCTTCATCCGTTCCTCCAAAGGGAAACGTTCGCTCTCACGCATGTTTGTGCCGTTCTCGGCGGCACCTCGCCTGAACGTCTCCACACGCCGCGCATAATATCACGCTCAAGGAAGCCCCGGTGCACCGGCATGCCGAACCCATCCTGCCTGTTTTTACAGGTAGTCTGCATTGTTGCCCGACACCAAACTGTCCCATAGCCAGGAGGAGAGAGATATAAATGGCGTCAAACGCATCCAGAGTGACCATACACATGGTCGCCAGTGTGGACTTCTTCATCGCCAGCAAAGACAACAGCGTGGCGTGGATTGAAACGGCCGACAGCTACGAGAAGGGAGTGACTGGCGAAGATGTCGAAGAATTCGTGAAGACCATCGACTGCTATGTCATGGGCTCCCGAACCTATGAACATGCGCTGATTCTTGGATGGCCGTATGGGGACACTCCAACGATTGTCTTGACCCATAGAGAGCTGCGGTCGGACAGAAAGAGCGTTGAATTCTATTCCGGCGAGTTGCACAAACTCGTAAACGAACGGCTAAAACCGGCGTACAAGAATATATGGGTCGTCGGAGGCGCAGCGGTCGCAAAAGACTTCATCCGCCTGAAACTCGCGGACGATGTCCGCATCACGATCATCCCGATCCTTCTTGGTGACGGAACCCTGTTCGTCGACCATGTCGGAGACGAACATCCTCTTCATCTGAAAGACGTCACGGCTTACAAGAACGGGCTCGTGGAATTGTGGTACGAGATCAGGAAAACAGCTGAGAAGTAGGCTATTCACTTCTCGATGCGACAAAGCGGACTCGATCCAGTCCTTGCAGTGTTTATTGCCGTCCGGTCCGAGGACAACGGACACTTCGTCACAGATCGTCGCCGTGTCTCGTGTTCCGTCACACAATTCAAGAATCAACGCTGCGGTGGGATTGAGCCTGTGAAGCTCCCGTGTGTCGGTGTTGTAAGCGAGGTAACCCTCATCCGAGGGAGCGAACGCGCACGCTGGGTTGGGGATCAAAACGGTTAATTCCCTCTTCCTCTGCCACCCCTCGGACCGCCGCCCCGTGGACCGCCACCCCTTGGAGCGCCGCCGCCGCGTTTCCCTTTCCCTCCACCGTCGCCTCTGCCCTTCCCCTCCCCGTCGCCCTTGCCTTTCCCTCTTTCGCCGTCGCGGCCGCCTCTTTTACCCTTGCCGTCAGCAGGTGCTTCAGGTTCCTGCGCAAGTAGAGCGGATACCGGCGCCGCAAGACCTAAGGCAGCGCCCCCAGCCAACAGACGTCGGAGAAAATTTCGGCGAGCGGGGTTCACTTGATCGAGAAGTGCATCAATAGCCGTTTTGGAATCGTCCGACATGGATTGCCCCCGGAATAAGCACGAATTGCGAACAATTATGAGCTATAGATCCGCCGGTCATTCGTCCAGAACTCCTACTGACATCGCGTAACGGTTGGAGGTTTAAGAATTACTACACTACTTAGAACACCTGATGGCACCCCGTTCTGTGTTCAGATACCATCCACGATCCGCCGCAGACGAGTGGGCAGGAGGATGAAGTCATTCATGGGGCGCAGATGCAAGTCGGGCAGGACTGTTTTAGTGATTGCAATCGTATTCGCTTCTTTGCCCTTGATGGGGCAAACACCTCCACAGCCGACACCCCCTCAGCAGACAACACCGCAGGTCTTCCAGCCACCGCCGCCGGCTCCGGACGACAAGTTCGACTGGATTCAACTCACGTCGGGCGAATGGTTGAAAGGTGAGCTGATCGCGCTGTATGAAGACAAGTTGGAGTTCGACAGCGACGAACTCGACACGCTGACACTGGACTGGGAAGACATACGGCAAGTGCGCACAGGGCGTGCCATGGAGGTTCGCTTCGAAAAGAAAGCTCCCATAATCGGCAGGCTGATCATGGATGGAAACACCGTGCAGGTCGTAGCCGACACGACGCAACAGTTCACCCGTGCCGAACTCGTTGCGATTACTCCCGGCTCACGCAGGGAAATCAGCTACTGGTCGGGCAATGCGACAATCGGATTCAACGTGAGAAAAGGCAACTCCGATGAACTCGAAACCAATACAGTCGTTGGCCTCCGTCGCCGAACGACAAGCACCCGGATCATCCTCGACTACATCGGCAACTACAACATCACCGACGAGGTCACCACGACCGACAACCAGCGCGCCAACTCCAGCGTCGACTGGTTCGTGACGGCTAGATTCTTCGTGCGGCCAGTCCTGGCCGAATACCTGCGCGACCCGTTTCAGAACTTCGCCAGCCGGTGGACGCTCGGCGCGGCTCTTGGCTATCAGCTGGTGGACACGCCTCGAGTCAGCTGGGACGTCAACGCCGGTCCCGCCTATCAGCTTACGAAGTTCGAGAGCGTGGAGTCGGGCGAGTCTGACGAAGAGAGAACCGGTGCGCTATGGGCAGGCACCAAGTACACGAACGAACTCACCAAAGACATCGATTACACGCTGGACTACCGCTTTCTGATCGTCAAGCCGGAAGCCGGCCGATACACGCATCACTTTATTACAAGCCTGTCCATCGACTCGGTAGGCCCGCTTGACTTCGACATTTCCGCCATCTGGGATCGCGTGCAGAGGCCGCGGCCGGATGAGTCAGGAATTGTCCCGAAGCAAAACGATTACCGGCTGATCGTCGGACTCGGTTTCGACTTCTGAAATCCGGGCCAGACCCCAGACCCGTTGTTTCCATTTTTTTGAAATCAGCGCCTTTGTCGACAGCAGGTCAATGAAAAAGTGCGAAAAAACGCACTTGTTAATCGAATTGCCGCAATCAAAGGGGATAAGTGACTTCCCGAACGACGGGGCACGGTCCGATTTAAGATCTTGAACTCTCGATTTGAGTTGCAGGATTCGTCCGATTTCCGATTTCTTCTTCTCCTGCACTAAAAATGGAAACGACCCGTCGGGACGCGTTCCCTTGACAAAACCTTCCCGCGACTGTAAAAGTCTGCTCCAATCCAAAGGAGGGTATCTGCATGTTCATGTTCTCATCCGTCGGGGCCATAGTTTTGACCACGACGCTCGCGTCAATATCAGCCATCACACCTTCGGTTCCGCTCAAGGGTCCCGAGCCAGCAAAGGCATCCATTGAGTCGACAGCCACTCCCGCAGCGTTTGCAACGTTGCGTGGCGTCAATGCCGTTCCGATGGCGACTACGGAACTGAAAGCCGTGAAAGGGGCCCACGCGCACTTCCTGACGACAAAGGCCAAGAACGTATTCGAGGGTATTCCTGGCTTTCATGTCGCCAATAGAAATAACTTAGACAACTGGGTGGATCTTGGTAATGGCGAGCTTGTCGGCCCCAGCTATCATGGCCTGTGCGGCGCCGCTCTATTAAGTCCCAACATGCTGATCCCCGGTCAGAATCCGGTGACAGGTGTCGGGGGTGGATGCTAACTGTTCGTTCCGACTGAACGAAATCGCCTCTTAGGAACGATGCGGCGGCCACGTTATTGCCCGTCGCATCGTTGCTCCTCTTGCAAGTGCCTATAGCTTTCCGACGGCGTTTCACTCTTGCTCTCTTCGTGTTTGGCGTCGTCGTGTCTGCTGCGACGGGCTCGTCGCCGCAGATCGGCATCACGGGCTCCGGACTTCGCGTTGATGCACCCGGCAGATCGCTGAAAGATCTGCGAGATCAAAACATCGTCAAGCAGCAGTTCGACTATTCGTGTGGTGCGG
>DASTBJ010000120.1:0-13151 GCA_035712125.1 Terriglobia bacterium | reverse complement strand
TACCCGTCGCAATGTGCGGCTTGCAGCCAAGCGGGGACTGGTTGTTCGCCCGGTCGAATTTGATGATCACTTTGTTGAAGGCATCCGCGGGATCTATAACGAAACACCCTTACGGCAGGGAAGAAAGTTTTGGCACTACGGCAAGGACTTCGAAACTGTAAAACGAGAAAACGGTACCTATTCCGGTATATCCGAATTTATTGGTGCCTATCTGGATAACGAACTGGTGGGCTTTCTCAAGATGGTCTACGTCGGGAAACTTGCGAGCATCATGCAGATCCTCTCGAAAACAAAGCATTACGACAAGCGTCCGATGAACGCCCTCATGGCGAAAGCGGTGGAAGTCGCCAATGAAAAGGGAATGTCCCACCTTCTGTACCGAAAGTGGGTCTACCACAAGAACCTCCCAGATGCCCTCACCGAATTCAAGCGACGGAATGGATTCGAACAAGTCCTCGTGCCGAGGTATTACGTCCCTCTTACGACCAAGGGGCGGACCGCTATATCGCTTAACCTCCACCTGGGATTTTCAGAGATACTTCCACGCAGCGTGGTTTCCACATTCCTGAAGACCCGAAACCGCTACTTCAAATGGAGGTTTTCAGAGCCTGCCGCGCCGGCAGCTTCGGGCGCCGATACCGGCTCGTCAAACAGCTAAGGCCGGGTGAGGAAACTCCTCATCTCAGCAAAATAGCGACACCATTCTGGTCACCCACCTTTGGGAGTAGCTCCTTACGGCGTCACACCAGAGAGCCATGGCCGTCAGATCAGCCTCCCGATAACATGCCCCGGTCAACGAACCGTTAGCAACAGGGGGCTGAAAGTGGCGCGACAAGGATGTGCACTGCGGGAATCCGAGATTCAGAAGATTGTTCATTTGCTGGCCTCAACAGACATGTCCCTCACGGAGATAGCTCAGCGCACCGGGTGCACTCGCGGTGCGATTGCTGCGATCAACCGCCGCTTCCAGGTTCGACTGTATGGTGGCTACAGGACTCAGTGGAGCCTTTCTGAATCGTTCCAGCCGAAGTATGCGCTGGAGTAGAGAAAGAGGTACAGCGACGGGTTCCAGCCCCTTGAGCGTCTTCCACAATGTCGCATAAGATGCATTATGTCTGATTTGGGGTTCGCCGCACAGCCTGTGGAAATCGCTGTGGAAAATCGCGTCGGGAGCGCCCTCCTATGCATTAACGAGCCGGTTCTGCGGGACTTAAGGGGGTTCTCGTGCCGGCGCATGCTGTTGAAAAGTTCCGTCGGCCGATCGTCTGGAACCCTTGTGGGGAGCGGATTCCGCGCCCTGAGGTCCCTTCAAACCCAATGTCTGATGGGTGTAGGCCCTATCTACACGCCCACTCCCTTCCAGTAACACCTTGTTAATGGAGCGTTATCTTCTTGTTTACAAACGACTCATGACTTCGACTGGATTGCAGGTTGTTTCGTAGCCAACAGTTTCCCCATAATGCCCGAATGCCGGAAGTTTTCGTGGGCACCTCCGGGTTCAGTTACAAAGAGTGGAAGCCAGCGTTCTATCCGCAGGATTTGCCGGACAAGCGGATGTTGCCTTATTACGCTTCGAGGTTTCCCACCGTGGAAATCGATTCGACGTTCTATCGAATGCCCACAGCGGCAACGCTGGATGCCTGGCGCAATGCTGTGCCGTCGGGATTCCGCTTTGTCATTAAAGCCTCCCAGGTGATCACGCACCGGCAGCGACTGCGGGTGCCGTCGGATGCGTTAAGCTACCTCACAACTACAGTTACGGCGCTCGGATCGAATCTCGCTTTCATCGCCTATCAACTGCCTCCGGTTTCAAGATATGACCTTTCCAGGCTTCAGGCATTTCTTGAGGTTTTGCCTTCGAATGTGCAGGCAGCATTTGAGTTTAGACATCCATCCTGGTTCGTACCGGAGGTATACGAACTGCTCCGGAAGCATCAGTCCATCCTTTGTATCCATGACACCGAAGAGGGTTGCTCACCCTTGGAGCTGACCGGGCCAGCCGTGTATGTCCGCCTACGACGGGATAGCTATTCGTCAATCCAGCAAGAGGAATGGAGACGTCGATTCAAGGATTGGGCGGCCTCGGGGCGGGATGTATTTGCCTACATCAAACACAAAGACAACCCGAACGCCCCTCAGATCGCCCTGGCCTTCGCCGAAGGGTTCTGAGGAGCGCCGGTGACAGGTTGCTTAATTTTCGGTGTGGATACGCAGCTGGAAGTTGTCCGATCCTGTGAGTGTGGGCACATTGAAGCCACGAACCTGAAGGGTCCAATCTCCAGCCACAGGATTCTGGATGCTGAGCCGCTCGGGCGCCGCGAGTGTGGCGGCCCCCCTCAAGCAGGTCGCGCCGTTGGGTGGACAAACGGTTAAGTCAACATCGGTGGTTGGATAGACGCTCCAGTCATGGTCCCACGTCAGGAAGAAGTCCAGACGGGTGGTCCCGGGCGCCACGACCAACGGGAATGTCTTAAGTTCCAGGTGGCCGATCGGCTCGGCATGGACGACCACTCCGGGGGGGTATTGAGGAATGGTGTCGATCAACACCCTCGCGGTGACGACCCCGGCATTGAGATTATCGGGATTCAGCGTAATGCGCATGATTCCGGTATCGGGGTTGTTCAGTAGGAACTCCCCTTCATTCCCTTCCGCGAAGAACGGTGTTTCTGCAGGCGGAGGCGGCAGGTAGTCTCCGATGCCCCGAATGGCTGAAGTCTTTGCGCTGTGCATGTAGAGGAACACACCATCCCCAAGAACGGAGTTCTGGACGTCTGAAGTGTCCACATTACGGATTCGAACTTCAACGCGGCCTGTATTCGGCGGTACGGCGTAAAGGATTTCGGCGCGTTCTCCAGGCAGCAATCCAGAGAAGTCTCTGGTAATGGTGCCGGACTCGACGATAATGCCCGGGTTTAGTTCAATGTTCGTCCTGACCGGCAGATCCCACGGTGGAGTGAATGGCGGGATGGCATTTGGTACGTTAGTGGTGTCCAGCAACAAATAGGCTGCATAGGCATCCACGAGGCCATCCCCGCGGTCCACCTCATCAAAGTAGCTTTCTATCGCAGAGGGCTGTCCGGTTTCGACCAGGGCGTTTCGTATTTGTGTCGCGGATTTGCCGGGAAATGCTTCTCGCAAAGTGGCGGCAATGCCCGAAACAATCGGTGCGCTGAACGAAGTTCCGCTGGCGATGGAGAGACGCTTTGTACACGCGTCCAGAATCTGGTCCGGACAGTAGCCCTGGCCGATATTCCCAACTCCGCTGGCGACAATATCCGGATCCATCCGCCCGTCGGCGTTAGGGCCCCTCGAACTGAACCATGCCACCTGGGTGCCGTCGGCAGGGCGGACATCGCCGCCGATTCCTTCATAGTATTCGTCAGGTAGCTGCGTCGCGTAGACGAGCTCATTCATGATGCGCTCACTGGACGCGTGGCTTGACCCGCCTACTGTCACCGCGCTTCTTGAACTGCCCGGGCTGGAAGTCGTCAAGGCTGACGGTCCGGCGTTTCCAACGGAAACCACCGGAACAATGTCAGCGTTCAGCATCCGGTCGATCGCGAGATCCAGCGGGGCCTGGCCTGCGATGAGGGTGGAAATACCCAGACTGAGATTCGCGACCTTAATGTTGAAGCCCTTCTTGCCCAGGGAGTCGTTATAGAGGACACGCTGTTCAATCACGTGATTAATGGCGTTCATGATTGTTAATACGCTGGCGCCACTTGGTGCATTCGAACCGAAGACTCGCACCACATAGATGCTCGCCTCCGGCGCCGTTCCGATCAGCGGCAGTTTCCCGTCGACAATCGCGCCGGGCGCGTATTGCTCGAGTGCGAACTGCAGGGGGCCGGCGACCACGAACGAAGCCTTGCCGGCGATCAGGCCGGCCCCGAATGTGCCGTGGCCATCATTGTTTTCCTTCTTCCAGTCCGACTGGCTGTCTCCCGAAGGTCCAGGAGCACCATCATCGACAAAGTCGATGCCGCCGACGATCGATGAATCGTCAAGGAGCTTGTATCCATTGCGCAAGCCGGAGTCGATTACTGCAACGACAACTCCCGCGCCGGTGAATCCCATCGCATGCAAGCGCTCGATGTTGGTGTCGGTATTATTGATCGCGTACACGTCTGGCCGCGTCAGCGCGAGGGTTTTAATGTCTTTGGAAAGAAGGCGGCCCAGTGGAACCGACGCTTCTGTCACGATGGGGTCGGTCAACTGCCCAGCGGTGCGTGCGCGCACAGGATTGATGGCGGCCGGGTGTTGTACTTCTCCGTCTTTAAGGATGGCCTGGACTCCGGGTACTTTGCTAAGCATCAGGACGGAGTCTTCGGGCACCTCGGCAGCATAGGCATCGAGATGTATGAATTGCTGAGTGACTTTGCCGCCGCTGGTCTCGACCGCTCGAATCACGGCGTCATAGGGTAAGTTGGTCTGAATAAGAACGCGCTCCGACTTCCTGTTCTGCGCGTAAATCGTGGCCATCATCATCTGGATTGCGAGAAGGGCAATGAGGCCTTGTAAGTACCGTCGCTGCATACAGAATTCCTTTCTGTGTCTGCGTCGCCAAGCCTTTGGTCCTCAAACCACGTGTGGTAGCTTCGGGACTTGGAATTTTTGTCAAGCGCAAATGTTCTTGCGCCCCGCTTCTGTACTGTGCTGTTCGAACCACGCCGAACAGACTGCGCGTAATGCTAACCCGGGGTCTGCTATCATCTGTGGGTTTATTTGGAGGCTTGTCGTTTGATTAGAAAACCTCTTCTCTTCCTGCCCGGCCCCATGCAAGTCCCCGACCAGATCCGTGTAGCCGGGGAGCGGCCTTTGTTCTCTCACCGCTCCAGGCCGATGTTGGACTTGCAGGAAAAACTGCAGGCGGGTTGTCGCCCCCTCTTCGGGACCGCCGGGGACGTCATCTTCCTCGCCGGCTCAGGCAGTGGCGCGATGGAATCCGCCATCGTGAACCTTACGTCGCCGGGGGATGAGATTCTCGTAGTTATCGGCGGTACCTTCTCCGAGCGATGGAAGCACATTGCGGAAGGATACGGGCTTAAAGTCCGTGTTGCGGATGTGGATTGGCGGCACGGAGCAACACTCGAAGATGTGCAAACGGCCCTCGAAAAATCGCCCGCCGCGAGGGTCGTGTTCATTACATGGAGCGAGAGTTCGACAGGCGTTCTGATCGAACTCGACAGGATCGGCAAACTTGTCAGAAGTCAGGGAAAGATTCTTGTCGCTGATGCGGTGTCTGGGCTGGCGGTGTCGCCGATGGAAATGGACAATTGGGCCGTCGACGCTGTCGTCGTGGGCTCGCAAAAGGGATTGATGCTGCCTCCCGGCCTTGGCGTCGTTGCCATCGGCTCTCGCGCCTGGGAAAAACAGGCCGAATCGAAGACGCCAAGGTTCTATTGGGACTGGTCCAAATACAAGGCAGGAGTTCCCTTCACTCCTGCGCTTTCTCTAATGTTCCAGCTCGATGCAGCTCTGGAGTTCATTCACTCCCAGGGCAAAGAGGCAGTCTACGCGAGGCGTGCGGCAGTCGCGGATCGCATTCGAGCGCTGGTTCGAAAATGTGACATGGAAATCTACGCCAGGCGACCGGGTAACGGGATTACCGGTGTAATCCCCCACGCAGCAGGCTTCGACATTGAAGGATTGATTCGACGCCTCGACAGCGAATTTGGCATTCAGATCGGCGAAGGACAGGGACAAATTAAGAAGACGACATTCCGGATCGGTCATGTAGGTCATCTTACGGACGAAGAGCTCGACTACTTTACGGAATGCTTCGAGACGTGCGTACGGGAGCAACGACGCTCCTGAACTATGCAGAAAAAACATTTCCCGGATCTTCCCGAACGCATTTCTCTGTTAGGGGATCTGGCCTACAACCTGGAATGGAGCTGGGACAACCGGTCGCGGTTGCTCTTTAAGCGCCTGGACCCCGATCTCTGGCGCGCCACTCACCATAATCCCGTCAAACTTCTGAATGAGATCAACCTGACGCGGACGAAACATGCCGCGGAGGATCCCGATTTTCTCCGGGAGTACGAAGCGACGACCAAAAGGATGATACGGAACGGTCATGCGTCGCGCTGGTTTCCACGACAGTTTCCGGAGTTGGCGGGAAAATCGATCGCCTACTTCTCCGCAGAATTCGGAATTCACAGTTCCCTGCCGATCTACTCCGGCGGTCTGGGCATTCTTGCCGGTGATCATTGCAAAGAGTCCGCTGACCTCGGCATTCCCCTGATTGGCGTGGGCTTCGCCTACCCTCAGGGTTACTTTCATCAACGTATAAAGGCCGACGGGTGGCAGGAGGATATCTACGAACAGTTGAAGCGGGGTGATGCGCCAATTGAGCCCGCTTCCCCCGATAGTCGCGATCGAATGGTCGTCGAGCTTATGATGGGCACGCTTCACGTCTTCGTCGAAGTGTGGCGCGTGAGCCTGGGTGAACTTCGCCTTTACCTGATGGATACCGAGGTGGAGGAGAACTCACCCGCGGACCGGGAATTGACTGCGCGTCTGTACGGCGGCGACAAGGATCACCGGGTGCGTCAGGAAATCGTGCTTGGAATTGGTGGCCTGCGCGTTCTCAGGGCTCTTGATCTGCAGCCATCGGTTTTCCACGCCAATGAAGGGCACACGGCTTTCATGATTCTCGAACGCATTCGCGAGCGGGTTCTACAGGGCCAGAAATTCAAGGAAGCGGCCGAGGAGATTCAATCCACGACGGTCTTCACCACCCACACGCCGGTGGCGGCAGGGCATGATGCGTTTCCTTTTGAAATGATGGACCGTCATTTCAACGGTTACTGGGATGAACTCGGATTGACCCGTCAGGAGTTCATGGATCTGGGAGCCTACGAAGGCTCCTTCAACATGACCGTGCTTGCATTGCGAATGGCGCGGTGGCGGAACGGAGTGAGTGAGTTGCACGGCCGAGTCACACGTCGTATGTGGAGGGACCTCTGGCCGAATCATGAAGACTCGATTCCGATCACGCATGTGACCAACGGCGTCCATGCCCCGACTTGGATCGCTTCAGAACTTGCACAGCTCTTTGACCGGTATCTGGGTCCGGAATGGGTCGAGCGGCACGACGATGTTGCCTTCTGGAACCGGGTTGTCGATATTCCGGATGAAGAAATCTGGAGCGCCCATTTGACGCTCAAGCGCAAGCTGCTTGCCTTCGTGCGGGAGCGCGCGCGGGATCGATGGTCCGTGGATCGCGTCGATCCGCGACAGGTCATCGCGATGGGCACCCTGCTCGATCCGGATGCGCTGACTATCGGATTTGCCCGACGCTTCACGGGCTACAAACGTGCCAGCCTCATTTTCCATGACCTCGAGCGCATTCGGAAAATCCTCTTGAATCTGTGGAAACCGGTTCAAATCGTATTCGCGGGCAAGGCCCATCCCGCCGATGACCATGGAAAGCATCTGATCCATGAGATCTATTCCATCGCCGCGGACAACGGTTTCGCGGGCCACGTCGCTTTCGTGGAGAACTACGATATTCATACCGCACATTTTTTTACGCAGGGCGCGGACGTCTGGCTGAACAATCCCCGTGTGCCGTTGGAGGCGTGCGGCACCAGCGGGCAGAAGGCTGGAATGAATGGCATATTGAACGTGAGCATCCTTGACGGATGGTGGTATGAGGGACACAACGGTGATAATGGGTGGGCGATCGGGGAGGTTCCAGATACCGTTGATGTTCGGCAGGACGATTCCGCAGATGCAGCGTCCTTATATCGTCTGCTTGAAGAGCAGATCGTTCCCCTCTACTATGACCGCGACCAGAACGGTATTCCGCACGGATGGGTGCGCATGGCCAAGGAGTCCTTACGATCGATCGTTCCCCGCTTTTCCGCGCGCCGAATGTTGAAGGAGTACACGACCAGGATGTATGTTCCCGCGTCTACGGGTGTGTTTGATTTGAGGTGAGGTACGTCTGATGAAACGAATGCTGCTGGCTTTTCTCATGCTGCCCCTTCTACAGGGTGTTTCTCTTGCGCAACGCAAGGCTTGTGAGGAACTGAAAATGGAAATCGCGGCCAAGCTGGACGCGAAGGGCGTCAAGAACTACACGTTGACGATCGTCGATGCGAAAGAGGTCAAGGAAACTGACAAAGTCGTCGGTAGCTGCGATGGGGGAACCAGGCGGATCCTCTATACGCGCGGGTAATCTCTTCCTAGAGGTGTAGCGCCCAGAGCGTTCTTCTTTCGGGGTCGAAACCGCATGTCTCCAGTGCACGTTCGATTGCGGCATTTCCCGGATGCACCTGCGAGGTGAAGCGGCGTATGCCGCGGCTGCGCGCGTGTTCGACCAATCTCTCCAGCAGAGATCTGCCCACGCCACGATTCCTCCACGAGTGCTCCACGAATAACTCAACAAGATCCATCGTTTCCCCACCATACTCGGACCGCCACTCATGGCAGGCATAGGTAAAGCCGCAGAGTTCTCCTTCATTTTCCGCGACGAAAATCACTCCGAGTTCAGGCGATTTGAGGATCCGTTCGTAGACGCGCTGCGCATCACGTGCCGTAGTCCGGGCATCCCACTTGTGCAGCAGTTCTTCGGCGAACTCACACATTCGCGGCACGTCCTGAGCCCTGGCGTGCCTGATCTGAACTGCTGGTGTCTTCGACGCTCTCATTGCGGCCATTGTAGAACTTGAATTCACAATTCCCAAATGGGAATTCAGCGTATATTGACTTCATGGCGCGCAAACTGGCGTACGTTGGGTCTCTTCCCGTTCTTCTCCTGATAGTGTTTCACTTCCAGCCAGACACCGACGTGCCGGTTGTGGCTGCGGCCGATGTTCAGATTTCCAGGTCGCAATTTGCGCAGTACATTGACGAATTCTCGGAACCTGACGGCTACTTCGACACCGATAACTTCATCTCGAACGAAACATCCTATCTTCACGTTATCCCTGAGCTTCGGCGGCGAGTTCGTGCCGGCTTTGTGTATTTGGGAGTGGGCCCGGACCAGAACTTTTCATACATCGTTCATACAAAGCCGTCCCTCGCGATCATTACCGATATCCGCCGGCAGAATATGTTGGAGCACCTTTTATACAAGGCACTCTTCGATCTCTCCAACACCCGCGCCGAGTTCCTCGCACTCTTGTTTTCCCGGGAAATCCCCAACGTCGACGCACGAACGCCTTTGCGTGAATTGCTGCGTGGCCTCCGTAGCTCCCGGTCCAGCGAGGAACGATTTCGCTCAAACCTGGCAGCGATTCGAAATCGGCTGCTTCAGACGTACGGCCTGAAACTCAGTGCCGAAGACCTGCGCAGAATTGACTACGTCTATCGCACGCTTCAGGAGGAGGGATTGGATCTTCGCTTTTCCAGCATTGGCAGGAATAACGCCGCGAATTATCCCACCTTCGAGAGTCTTTTGCTTCAGACCGACCGCTCCGGACAGGCGCAGGGGTATCTCGCGACGGAGGAATCGTTTCAGTGGATGAAACGGTTCGAAGGCGAGAATCGGCTGATCCCGATCGTCGGTGATTTCGGAGGTCCTAAGGCTTTCAAGGCCGTGGCGAGCTTTCTACAGAAAAATGGTTTGGTCGTCTCCACGTTCTACACGTCGAACGTGGAGTATTACCTTTTCGAGTCCAGTCAGTGGCGTCAGTACGTCGCTAACGTTCGCGCATTGCCTGCCACGGAAGACGCTGTCTTCATCCGTTCGTATTTTGCGGCTGCCGGAGCGCACCCACAGAATGTTCCGGGCCATCGGTCGACATCGCTGGTTCACTCCCTACGCGATTTCCTGCGCGAGGATAGTGCCGGTCGGATCCGTAGCTATTGGGATGTGGTTACGCCCTGACGGGACAGATTCTCGAAGTAGCGTTCGAACATCCGCATTCCTCCGGACGCCTGGTCCCAATCGTAGTTCTCGTTAGGTGCGTGATACCCATGTTCCGGAAGACTCAATCCAAGGAAGACAATGGGGACCTTTAGATACTTCCGCATTGTGACGACGGCGCCAATCGATCCGCCCTCTCTTACAAATGCCGGTTTCCGTCCGAACGCATAACGCATCGCGTCTGTTGCTGCATCGATGAAGGGCCCCTCTCGCGGACCGAGAAAGGGGCCGAGGAAGGGCTCCGGAAGGACCTGCACATCGGGGTTCCGTTTTTTCACAAACTTCCGGACGAGCGAGAAGATTTTGGCCGGATTCTGATTCGGTACCAGCCGCATGCTGAGTTTGGCTTCTGCGGCCGGTGCGATCGCGGTCTTCACGCCGGCGCCGGTATACCCACCAACGATGCCGTGAACCTCAAAAGTGGGCTGCGTCCACAAGCGCTGCATCAGCTCGATTGCCGAACCGCCGCGGACCCGCTTCAGCTCGTGCGCTTTTTTGAAACTAGTCACGTTAAATCCCGAAGAGCGGAAACTTTCCATCTCCTGACGTGTCAGTTTTGCGACGTCGTTATAAAACCCGGGAATCTTCACCTTGCCGGTGCGCGCGTCATAACATTCGGCAATGATCTGGCAGAGCTCACCGATCGGATTCCGCGCTGCCCCCCCGGTAGTGCCCGAGTGCACGTCCTTCGTGCCGGTCTCCAGCACCAGTCGAAACGGCGCGAGGCCCCGCAGGCCGTAACCGACGGCAGGTTTTCCCCGTGCGACCCAGATCGTATCGGACACAACGATCGAATCCGTTCGAAGATCATTGACGTTCGCCTTGATGAAGTGCTCGAAATTCGGACTTCCGATTTCTTCTTCGAGTTCCCAGATGAACTGGATATTGATGGGCAGCTTTCTTGAAACGGCAAGCCGAGCGCCGAAGAACGCTGTCAGCGCCGGTCCCTTGTCGTCCGTCGTGCCACGCCCGTAATACTGGCCATTTTGGGAATGGAACACAAACGGCGATTGCTTCCACTGCGGTTCGTTTGCCGGCTGTACGTCCAGGTGGTTGTAGACAGTGACAGTCGGATACTGTTCGCCCTGCAGGAAACGGCCCACCACAACGGGATTGCCCGGCGTCGGGAACTTTTCTGCTGTTCCGCCGCAGCTGCGGATGTAGGCAACCGCATTATCAGCAAGCTTTTCGATATCGCCGCGGTGTTGACCAACGGCGCTGACGCTTGGGATTTCCACCCATTCCTTGAGTTTTGCTTCGAATTCGTTTTGCACGCAGTGATTGTGCCACAATCTCCGATCGTGACGTGGCGACAACGTACCGAGGACTATTTCAGGGGTTTGCAGGATCGCATTTGCGCCGGCCTCGAAGCTGCCGATGGGACTCGCTTTCGGGAAGATCTCTGGTCTCGCGACGGCGGCGGCGGCGGTCGGACCCGTGTTATGGACGCCGGTGGCTTATTCGAAAAGGCAGGTGTGAATTTCTCTTCTGTTTCGGGTAATCTGCCCGAAGATTTTGCGGCGAAGATTCCGCGAGGAACAGGAACCGCATTTTTCGCCACCGGCGTTTCCCTGGTTCTCCACCCCGCCAGTCCTATGGTGCCGACTGTCCATGCGAACTTTCGTTATCTGGAGAAGGGTGACGCCGCATGGTTTGGCGGCGGAATGGATCTCACACCCTACTATCCGCACATCGAAGATGCTGTTCACTTTCACCGGACAATAAAGACGGCCTGCGATGTCCACGATCCGGATTTTTATCCGCGCTTCAAGAAGTGGTGTGACGAGTATTTCTACCTGAAGCATCGCGGCGAAACGCGTGGAGTCGGGGGGATCTTTTTCGATTATCTCGAGGGAGACCGCGAACGTAACTTCGCATTCGTGTCGGGTGTAGGCGACGCATTTCTAGAAGCTTACCTGCCGATAGTGAACAGGCGGCGCACTGATCCTTTTGAGGATCGACATCGCCAATTCCAGCTGTACCGCCGGGGAAGATACGTGGAATTCAATCTTCTCTATGATCGCGGCACAATCTTTGGTCTGGAAACCAGGGGACGAACCGAGTCGATCCTCATGAGTCTTCCGCCTCTCGTTCGTTGGGTCTACGACTACAAACCGGAACCGGATTCCCTGGAAGAGCGCAATATGGAATTCTTCAAGCCGCGAGATTGGTTGTGATGTACTGCCGCTTTTGTGGAGCGCACGTTCTCGAAGACAGTCTGTTCTGCTCGAAGTGTGGAAAAAAGCTGCGGCACGGTGAGAATCCCCGGTGGGAAAAGATCAGCAAGCTCCTTCGGCTCCGAACTCCCTATCCGTACACCATTTTTCTGATTGTTGTCGTGGTTGCCTGGGCGATGATTCCGAAGGCTGCGCCGGCGGATTACACCGGGCTGAAATGGACATTTGAGACCAATCGCAAACTCGACCTTCCAGACGAAAACCTGTTCCAGCAAGGTTTGTCCCTTGTGCTCGAGAACGCAGGGAGCAAGGCGGTCAAAGACATTCCGGTCGATTTTGTGGCCCGCATCGAACCCCCGCAGCCCGCGGAGATTTCGGCGACGTTTCTTGGGAACCGGCTTGCGGTCATGAAGGGCGGCAAAGCGTTGCCACTCACCGTGATTCTCTCGGATGAGATTCCTCCCGGTAGCAAACGAAGCTATCTGCTCGAAGGAATGGTTCAGGCGCAACCTCCATTCAGGGTCACCTACGAAATCCTCGAAGAAGGAACTGACACGGTTCTCGCGAATTTCGCGGTCGAGCGTTGAATTTATTGTCCCCTTGTTATAATCCGCCGATTCATGGAAGCTTCCTCCAGAAAACAACCTGTACCCAAGCCGACCGACCGCATGATGGAGGCTCTTGCGACTCTTGCAGCGCTGCTGGATCGGACTATCAATGAGGTGAAAGTTCTCGACGCTGACTTACAGAAACGGATTACCGATGCGGTCCAGAAAAAGGAAGAAGCGATTCGAGCCGAGACGGCTCAACAACTCGAGGCGCAGCGCCGCGAGCTCAATAACGAACTGACGCGTCGATTTGAGGCCGAGCTGCATTCCGCATTGGACTCGTTGCGCGCAGACTTCGAGACGGAACGAGAACGATGGAGTACCGAGTCGGGAGTCGAGAGGGAGCGCCTCCACGTCGAAAGGGAACGTCTCAACAAGGAACTGCAGCTCGCAGGCAACACAGCGTCCGAACTCCAGGTCGAAAGATCGAAGCTCACGTCGGAATTGCAGCGGGTTCGAGAGGAATCGGCTGCCGAGATTTCGCGA
>DASTBJ010000119.1:0-3773 GCA_035712125.1 Terriglobia bacterium | reverse complement strand
GCCGGCCTTCGCTGCGACCGTGATTCCCGTCCGGTAGGTTTTTTCCGCCTCGTGGCGCAATCCCAGATTCCGATAAAGCTGGGCGAGCTGGAAGTACGTGGCCACGTAGCCGGGATCATTGTCACGTACGAATTCGAACTCCCGGCGTGCGTCATCCGACTGCCCGGCCTTGACGTACTCCAGCGCGAGAGCGTATCGGGAGAACGAATCCCTGGGGTCCTGCTCGAGAAAGCCTTTCAATAGTTCGATTCGGTTCACAGTTCCGCCCACTTTCCGTCGCCCTCCCAAACCCTCAGGGTGCAGGGAAGCGCCAGAACCTTTCCTAGCTCGCGGTGCAGCAGTTCGCAGATGTTTTCTACAGATGGATATTCGAGAAAGTCGTTCCAGGACTTGTGGTCATACGCCGTGAGGACCTGCTGGATGGCTTTTTTCATGTCTGCGAAGTCCATCACCATGCCGCCCTGCATTGTTCCCTCAACGGTGCACTCGACTTTATAGGTGTGCCCATGAGGCGTTCCGCACTTTGGATGTCCGGGGAGGGAATGGGCGCAGTCGATATGGTCAATGATTCCGATTTTCATGGTCCGGCCCGCAGGATAGCACAGCCGGAAGGGCGCTTAAGTTAAGGAGGGGCTTGGGCAGGCGGGACTTGCAGGCGTTGGCGGCACGTCGTTGGGCCGCCAACGTCTGCAGGTAATGGGTCCTACTGGGCCGCTCTTACCGGTTTTTCCCCTTCGGCAAGGGCAGGACCGTTTCGCCGTTATCATCGGGAGCGATCTTCGCTTCCAATTCTTCGATGGTGAGATCGATCGTGAGTTCGAATCCTTCTTTGTTGGTTTCCTTCATGGCTTCATCCTAAAGACCCTCAACTAACGGTGAGACGGTTAGTTTGGAGGCGTCTAGATTTGACTCCTTCCGTGTAGTACCTGGGCGATGTTCTGGCTCAGGTTCGACAGCCATTAAGCCGTCGGGCCATGGCCAAGTCAAACACTTTCTAAGCTTGATTTTTGCGTGGCCCCAGCGCCTCCATGGCCTCGATTACCAGCCCTTTGGAATCCTCGATTTGCCGGAGGATCAGCCGAACATCCATGGACGGGAACTGGGGTTGGCGGGTGCTTCGGCAATAAACTCCGTGCTGTCCGACCAGAGAAAGGGCGTCGGTGAGGATGTCGAGGGCAGTGGCAAGCCGCCCTCGTACGGGCCCCATCTGAAACTCATAGCGTTCGCGAGCTTCCTCGTAATGCTCCAACATCGTCGATTCCTAGAAGTAGTCGTGGAACCGCTCGGCCAGGTCCACGAGCGTTTTGAGGCCGAAACCGACGGCGCCGGCTTCGTAGTATTTCCAGGGCTTTTCCACCAGGAAAGGCCCGGCGATATCCAGGTGTGCCCACGCCGCACTTTCCGGCACGAACTCCTGAAGAAAGAGACCGGCCGTCAGCGCGCCTGCAACGGGCCCTCCAACGTTGTTGATATCCGCGCAAGGGGTACGGAGGAGTTCCTTATATTCTTCGGGCAGCGGCAGTTCCCAAAAGCTTTCGCCATGATTCTGGCCTGACTGGATGATGGACTGAATGAGCTGCGGATTGTTGCCCATCACACCCGCTATGCTCGTCCCCAGGGCTCGCACGCAGGCTCCGGTGAGGGTCGCGATATCAATGATATGTGTCGCCTTCTCTTCGCCCGCCAGATGCAATCCGTCTGTCAGTACCAGCCGGCCTTCGGCATCGGTATTGTCGACCATGATGGACTTGCCATTCTTCGCAAAGAAAATGTCGCCGGGGAGCTGTGCATTGGCGTCCGGAGAATTTTCCGCGGTCGTCACGATGCCCGTGACATTCAGGTCTGGCTTCAGCTGCCCAATGGCCTTCATCGCGTAAAGAACCGCGGCGCCGCCGGACATGTCCCCTTTCATTTCCCACATTTTGTCTGCGGGTTTGATCGAGATACCGCCTGTGTCAAACGTGATGCCCTTACCGACGAGGGCAAGGTGCAGTTTGGCTTTCTTCGACCGGTAAGCCAGGCGAATCATCCGCGGCGGATGGCTACTGCCGCGGCCGACCTGAAGCAGACCGTTGTAACCTTCTTTCGCGAGACGCTTCTCGTCCCAGACCTTGATGTCCAGGCCAGATTCCCGCGCAATTCTGCGAGCAGCATCGGCCATCGATTCCGGAATCACGGCAGAGCCGGGCTCGTTGATCAGATCGCGGGCCTCATTCACTGCATCCGAAACGACGGTATAGCGCTCGAGGTACCGCTTGTTGGTGATATCGGCGTCGCGCATTGCCGCCAGATGGATGCGCAGCTTGGAGCGGTCTGTCTTTTCCTTCTTGTACTTGTCGAACGTGTAGCCGCCGAGGATGGCCCCTTCAACGGCTTTCCCGATAAACGGCACCGCGTCCTTGGCGTTAAGAACAACGGTAATGTGTTCGAGGCCGCGCTGCTCCGCCATCGCGATGGATCTTGCGACAAAGATTTTTACGTTCTCCCAAACGTTGAAGGACTTGCTCAAACTCGTGGAAAAGATAACGAGATTCTTCGGCCCTGTTTTGCCGTCGAGCGCCGTGAAGTACTCGGTCTTGAGCTTTTTGTCTTTGAAATCGCGTTGAACCGATCGGACCTTTTCCTGTAATGGCGAGCCCGACAGGTCGTAAAATGTGCGCTCCTCGTCTAGAATGACGACCAGCAGGTCGGTCTTGGTCTGTGAAAGCCGGTCGTACGTGAGCTGAATCTTCATCGTTGGGTCTCCTTAAGCCCGCAGAATTATATCCCCAAGGCTCAAGCTCTCAGCCGTAACCGGCTTCATCCAGTTCGTCATCGTCGAAGCCGAAGAAGTGCGCGAGTTCGTGCATGACGGTAATGCGCACTTCTTCCTTGATCTCTTCCGGCGAGTTACAGACATCTTCAATGGGGCCCTGAAAGATCAGAACGCGAGCCGGCAGCAGGGGCGCGTCGAAATAACTGCGCTCGGTGAGCGGAACACCTTCAAAGAATCCGAACAGGGTCTCATCTTCGGGCACTTCCATCCGCTCCAGAAGCTCCTCCGATGGATAATCTTCGACAATAACCGCGATGTTCTTGAGCTTGTCTCTGAACAGTTGTGGCAATTCCTGCAGAGCGTCCTGAACCAGCGCCTCGAAAGCCTTTCTTTCCATGCTTCCTTTCCCGGACCTGACCTGTCCGTTTTGACCGGCATTCTGAGATGCGTGCGACCCAAGTCTCAACTCGCCCTGCCGGACGCCGCGCGCCGAACCCCGTCCGCTGTTCCTGAGTTTCTCGCAGAGCTGAAACGGAACTCCTCGGTTTCCGGCTATCACTTTATTCCAGCCAGAGAACCGCGGCTTGTTGATCTGCCGGCCGGACTCGCTCCAGCCTTGCGGACCGTGCTCGCCCAGCGGGGAATCGCGCAGCTCTATTCTCACCAGGCCGAAGCTTTCCAGCTGGCTGAAGCGGGGCAGAATGTCACTGTCGTGACCCCCACGGCTTCCGGCAAAACGCTCTGCTATAACCTGCCGGTCCTTCAGCGTATCTCGATTAATCCCGATGCGCGTGCCCTTTACCTCTATCCGACGAAAGCTCTGACCTACGATCAGCTCGATGACCTGATGGCGTGGGCAAATGCACTCGATCAGGATTTCGGTGTTTATTCCTACGACGGAGATACGCCGCAGGACGCGCGGTCTGCTGTCCGCGCCAAAGGCCACCTTGTTCTAACCAATCCCGACATGCTGCACAAAGGGATCCTGCCGCATCACACCAAATGGGCTCGGTTGTTT
>DASTBJ010000118.1:0-8145 GCA_035712125.1 Terriglobia bacterium | reverse complement strand
AGCCGCACATCAATGATCCCGTCGTTCCGGAGGTCCTGAGCGCCCTGTCGGATGGCGGCGATATAGAGGTCGGATAAAGCTCGCGGCGAGACGGTCATGTGGAGCTGGTACCGTCCTTCGAACACATCCTTGATCACGAATGTCCCGTCAGCGGCAACCGCGGCGGTCGAGGTGCGCGTCATCAACGGGACCGCAGCGTCTTTCGGACGAAGATGGAACTGGACTCCATTGAATCCCTGGGATGCATTGTTGTCTTCGATGATCAGTCGACCGAAGACATCGGCGTTTGGTGTGATGACGGCTGTCAGGTTCTCCGTGTTCTGGCTTCCAATTTCAATGCGTGTCCTTCCCGAGTGATAGACGTTTTCCCTGTCCATATAAAACGGGGCCAGATCATAGAACCCTGGTGCTACGCCGCGAACGTCGAGTTTAAAAGAGACTGATTGACCCTGTGGCGGCTCATCCGCCAGGTTGGTGAACTCGAGGGGATAGACTTCTGAAGGACGTCCGTCCAGCGGCAGGAGGTAGAAAGTCCGTACAACGCCCGTTATCGGACCATCCGCGATGACGACCCCGGAAATTGTTGTGGCCGGCGCCTCAGGAACGACAAAGTGAAGGTTCTCGATCGATTCACCACTGCGGAGTACGAGCGGCACGGCGATATTCGGGTCGAGCGTTCCCGGATAGTACGACTTGCGCGCCAGATCATTCTGCGCGGCCACCACTTCGGCGCGAACGTAGTATTCACCTGGCGCAAACCAGGACATTCGAAACGCTCCCCTTTGATCGGTTCGCTCGGGAACCGACCCGACGCTGAATGCTGGATTTCCATTACGGTATTGCAGTTCCATGGCGCTGACTCGTACGCCTGGGAGCGGCCGTCCCTGCGCATCGGTAACTCGTCCGCCGATCACGCCACCGGGCATGAGATCGATGAAAAGATGATTTCTCTGAGGACCAACTTGAACGGATGTGACGGGATATGGGAGCGGCTGTCCAGCCGGATAAGTGAAATGGCCTTCCCGCGCCACCTGAATCGTGTATCGGCCGAAAGGTACGGATTCGAAGGAGAATCGGCCTTGCGCGTCAGAAACCGTTCGAATCCGCTCGAGAAGTTGGGGAGCGAGTAATGAAATCTGCACACCGCCGATCGGATCCGACGTATCCCCGCGCCTCACGGTGCCCTGGATGGTTCCGGTTTCCTGAGGCGAGGTAACCAGGGCGAGCCAGAGTCCCAGTAGTAGGCGGAGCATCACACGTTAGACACCGCGTCACACAATTCCGTTCCCAAAGCATGTCAATTGGAGGTAGTGGGTTACTTTGAGTTCGCCCACTACCTGTCGGCGACTCTAGGGGGCTCGGCTGATCCTGTAGATCGCCTGATCCGTTATGGAAACGACATACAGGTTTCCATCCGGGCCCTGCTCGATGTCGGTTGTGGTGCCAAAGCCGGTGCCGATGATCAGAGTTTCACTCTCAGTCCCTTCGAACTTCTGAGGGCGAAACAGATTATCGGCAACGCGATCCGCCAGACGCGCATCGGCGCTGACGTCCACATGCAGGCGGTCTGCCGTCATCCGGAACCGATAGAGACTGCCACCGGTTCCACCGACCTGTTGAAAGCTTCTGGCGGAGCCGATCCAGAGTGTGCCGTTGTATTCGCCCCCCAGAGCATTGCCGCTAACGAAAGCGGTGCCCGCCGGGCCGATTTCGTACTTCCAGCTGAAATCGGGATCGACATAGGTTGCACCGGGAAGCATGAACATCCGCTGGAGAGCCAGTTGGGCATTGTATGCCGCTCGCGTTGGCGGATATCGGACCTGCTGCATCGCAGAACCGAACATTGTGGTTTCGATAAACTTCCATTCCGGCATCCGGGCAAGAGGTCCCATCAATTGGATCCATCCTCCGTTCATCCCGGGAATGACACGGTTAATCTCCGAAAAGGCGTCATCGGAATTCTCCGTTGCCCACAGATGGCCAGTAACCGGATCGAACGCCATCCCGAAGCCGTTGCGATGGCCATAAGAATAGATCTTCTGAATGTTGGCGCCGGCCTCGCCACCGATTGCAGAACCGGCTGCAAAGAACGGGTTGTCCGAAGGGGCGGATCCATTGGTTTCGAGCCGCAGGATCACACCCGACAGGTGCGCGTTGTCCGGTTGTGGACCGCCAAAGGTGTCGTCAACTAGAGGCGGCGTGAGGAACGGCCCGTTCGGCAGGTTCTGCAGTTGACCCCGGCGTCCCTGATCACCCATGAAAACGTACAGCTTCCGGTCGGGTCCAAACTTGACGACACCGCCGTCGTGATTGCCGTTCTCATTGTTGTTGTTTGTGCCGGGGTGGCCCGGCACCGGCACATTGTCGGTCTGTCGTGATCGCATCATGATCACGTTGGTGTCGAGCGTCAACGTGGACCCGTTCCACAGAAAGCGATCCACCCGATTGCCCAGCAGAGGCACCTCGGCGACCGCCGTGGAGTCTGAACCGGTGCTGCTCTGAGTCCAGAAGATGTACATCGCAGGAGTAGAAGGGAAATCGGGATCAAGCGCCAGGCTCAACAAGCCACGCTCGGAGTTCGAATTCACGGCGAGGTCGAGAACTGGCGTTGCCTGAACGAACCCGTTGATGACCCGTTTGATCTGGCCGGAGCCTTTTTCCAGCACCAGATAATCATTCAGACTCAGGAATACGATCCCTATCGGCTGCGTGATTCCGGTGTTGAGGACCGTTGTGACCTGCAGATTCGGGTCGAGTATGGTCACCGGAATGGAGTCTGCTTTGATGACAGGGCTGTGGCTTACCAGCACGCCGAAGGAAAGAATTGCGAGCGCGAACACAGCCACACGTTTCGTGATTTTTGGAGTATAGACTTTCATAAACCTCCTAAACGTTTGTTGCACACGTCGGTGAGATCGCAGAACGGCATGCGTGTTGGCGAAGTGTCGCGTTCAGCTACGGCGCCGCATAGCCAGAAGAGCGAGTAAACCCGTCGCGATGAGGGGAATCGACTGCGGTTCGGGCACCGCTGTTCCCGTTTCGAGACTGACGTTATCCACGCCGAATTGAAACGGGGCGAGGTTGTCTGTCTCCGCGAAGCGCAGGCGCAGCGTCTGACCCACGTTCGCGCTGAACAGTGAAGTCAGGTCGAAATTGAAGTTGTTATAACCGGAGATCAGGGCGTTTCCAACCTGTGTTTGGTAAAGGTTGAGCACGACGTCCGCTGCCGCAACACTAAACGGATCGGTTCCTCCTCGCATAATGTCGACGCGCGCCTGCTGGTTCAGAGCGGGTGTGCTGAAATCGAGCGTTGCCGGCGTCACAAAACGATCCGCGCGGTTGCCGATGAAGAGACTGAAGGTCAGAAGTGCACCTTCTGCAGGCACCACGAAATCCTGGTAAAGGACATGGGCGCCTGGGCCACCTGCATCTGTCATCGCCGCCGTTAGGCCTCCCGGCGGAGCCGGGACAGAATCGCCGTTGACCGGACTGAGTGTGCCGGTCTGGAGCGTAAAGGTCCCCTCGCTGCCAAGCTGGTTGACGCGAAACCATGACGTGAAGCCGGATTCGAATCCCCCGTTGAGAATTAACGGGATCGCGTTTGCCGCGGGAGCACTGAGGCAAACAATCGACACGCATAGCACAGCCTTGATCAATGTGAACCTTGTCATGGACTGTCCTCCAGGGCATCCCAAGGAAACGATCCTCGAGATTCCCGGTTGAAGCAAACGTCTTCAGACAGTAATGATCAGCTGCCGTTCAGGCTTGGGTGTTCAGGGGGAGTCTTTGAATAAATAACTCAGGACCAGGCGTTAATCCAGTAAAAGTTGGGATTTTCCTTACTTCCGAGATTGATAGAGTTGGACCGTTTCGCCGCTCGGAAGTTCGAACGTATCGACCAGGCGAAAGCGGTCCGGATGACTCCTGACGTGAGCGTTGATCTCTTCCGCATGCGGGGCCCCGGAACCAAAAGCCGTCTGCCTGCCCAGAGATACCAGGAGATAGTCGTTTTCAAGAAGCGCGCTCTCTTCAGGCGCGAATTGACGATCGATCGTGATCGGATAACCACGGAGTTCGATGGCGAAACGGTAGGCTTGAACGTCCAGTCGCGGAAGGTCCGGAACCAGGCCAACCCGCACGGGTGTGCTGGCATCGGCAGCAATCTTTCGCAGCACTCTGTCGATATGCCACTCTTCGCGACCCGGCGGACCCCACAGTTTGAAGTAGCTCTGCGAATACAGTTTCCAGTCGAACGGGATGGGGCCGCCGGGCCCTTCCCTGAGGACGACTTGCTCAGGCAACTGCGGAATTCCGAACGACACCAGGACATGTTGAAAGACAAGAAAACCAACCAGCACGATCTGGGCAGTCCGTTTGTTCTCGAACGGTGCTGCGGCGAATACAGCAAGAGCGGGAAGAACCCCAATCGCATACCGTGGATCTGTGCTCGGGAGTAGCATCAACCCGACGGCGCTACCGGCCAGGCTGAGAAGCACCGGCGTCCACATTTTCAACCTGGAACGGTGGCTTGCAAGAACGAGAAGAAAGCCGGCGACGCACAGAATAGACAGAGGCAGGAAGAGTACAGAACCTTCGAACGAACGAATATAGAAGAGAAGGCTTTCGAGTACCGCGGACGGATCCCCTTCGAAGCTGGCCGCAGCCGCATTTTGACGCCAGAAATGCGGCATAGTATGGAACTGGGGAACATACCAGTATGCTGCGATGATCGCGGCGATTGCGGCGCTCTTTAAGGCGTTGCGCGGGTTTTTCCGCGCTGCCCAGAGCGCCGGCAAACCAACGAAGACGGCGAATGTCCACTTGGTCAACATCCCCAGACCGCAGCAGATTCCAAACACCATGCACCATTGAGTGTTCGAAAAGTCCTTCGTCTTGATCAGAGACCACAGCGACAGGGCGACCATCGCCGTCAGCCAGTACTCGAGCATCGTTTCGCGAGAGAGCCAGAGCAGTAGCGGGACGAAGTTGACGATGACTCCCGCAAGCGCGGCCGCTCCGGGCTCGATTACGGATTTCGCGATTCCATAGGTCGCCAACCCCAGCAGAATGACGGCTGGAAGGTTCGCAAGTTGTGCGGCATCGATTGTCGGTCCGATCATCCAATAGAAAATCGCCGTTACGGCGTAGTAGAGAGGTGGGTAGCTTCCGGAATCGAACGGCAGCGTGAGTAACGCGGCGATGCCGTTTTGTTGAAAGTCGCGGAGGACTCCCAGTGACCAGTTGGCGTGATTGGCCATATCCCAGAACGGCGGGCGCGTATCTATCGCGATCCAGACGATGTTGGCCGCACACAGGTAGCAGAACGACGCGACCAGCAGAATTCGATGTCGCATAGCGATTCGGCCGTTGATAATAGCAGGTCCAATGTTGCGCACGCGTGACGACGTCTATCAGCCCGGCCTCCCGGCGAGGGCTGGCGAACACTACGGCGCTTTCGTCCGCTTCGCGGCAAAACACGCAGGCCAGGAGATTCTCGACCTGGGGTGCGGTTATGGCGCCTACAGTCTCGCTCTTCTGAAGGAGGGTCGATCCTGCGTGGGATGCGACGTCAATCTTCACTATTTGAAGGCGGCGGCGGCTTCGGGATTGCCCGTCATCGCTGCCGAGGGTCCGCTGCCTTTTCCAGACAAAAGCTTCGACACAGTCATTCTCTTCGAGGTCATTGAACACGTTCCACCGATCGAAGGGATCCTGAAGGAAGCGTTTCGCGTGGCCCGCAAGAACGTTCTCATTACCGTGCCCAATGCCGAGAATTTGGAACTGATGAAGGATAACGACGTCACCTACGCGCACATGCTGTCGTCGGATCACGTGCACTTCTTTGATCCTGACGGTTTGGGCAAACTGTTGCGCAGCTTCAGCGGCGACATTCATCTGGAACGCGGGGATCCGATCTACCCGTTCTGGTTTCTCAGCCGCTCCGGTGCCTATTACGCGCTTCGCGTTTTGTATCGGGCTGGACTCGTAAGACCCCGCTTTTATTCACGTATCTATGCAGTTGCAGGCGTTCGCCAAGATTAACCTCGATCTGCGGGTCCTGGGCCGGCGCGAGGATGGCTACCATGAGGTCCGCACGGTTCTGCAGACCATCGACTGGGCCGATGACATTCGGATGGAGTTGGCGGACCACTTTGAGTTCATTGAGCACGGTATGGAGGCCGGCGAAACGAATCTTGTCGTCAGGGCAGTCCGGTCGTTCGAAGGCCTCACGGGCCAGCGGGTTCAAGTACGAATCGAACTCGTCAAACATGTTCCGGCCGGTGCGGGGCTTGGCGGTGGCAGCGCGGATGCTGCGGTGACGATGCTGGGCCTGAAACGCCTGTACAACATTCCGATACCGGACCAGGAAATATCTCGCGTCCTCGGCGAACTGGGCTCCGATATTCCTTTTTTCATATGTGGGGGCAGGGCCCTCGGCACCGGCCGCGGAAATGAGATTGTCCCGTTGGCAGACGAGTCCGATTATGCGATTGTCGTGGTTGTGCCAGGGATCGCCATCTCCACGCGCGAGGCCTATTCGTGGTTGACCAGTTCAGATAAATCCAATACCATTAAGCGTTTCTGCGGGCAGCAGATTTCCGGTAGTGCGGAAGCACAACCCGGTAATGACTTTGAGAGCGTGGTGTTTCCGCGTCACCCTCTCCTGAGCGAAATCAAGAGCGAACTCCTCAGGGCAGGTGCGCGCAGCGCTGCGCTGTCGGGAACTGGCAGCGCCGTCTTCGGAATCTTCGGTAACGCGGAAGACGCCGCTATGGCGGTGCCGCGGGTGTCGACGTTTGGTGATGTCAAAATCACTCGACCGTTGTCCCGGCCGGAGTACTTGCGACAGATTTGGGGCGTGGCCAAGTGGTAAGGCACAGGTCTTTGGAACCTGTATTCGAAGGTTCGAATCCTTCCGCCCCAGTTGTGGGATCGAGCGTGAACAACTCGCTGAAGATATTTACGGGGACCGCCAACACCGACCTAACTCACGAAATCTGTGAGTACCTTCGGTGCAGCCTGGGTAAAGCCTCGATTACTCGCTTCAGCGACGGCGAGATCTACTTCCAGATCGAGGAAAACGTTCGCGGGGCTGATGTGTTCATCGTGCAGCCGAGTTGCACGCCGGTAGATTCGAACCTGATGGAACTGTTCCTGATGATTGATGCCTTCAAGCGATCTTCGGCAAGACGAATTACTGCTGTTCTTCCGTACTTCGGATACGCCCGTCAGGATCGCAAGGACAAACCCCGGGTCCCGATTTCATCGAAGCTGGTTTCGGACTTGCTGGTAGCGTCGGGAACGCATCGCCTCCTGACGATGGATCTCCACGCGCCGCAGATTCAGGGATTCTTCAGCATTCCGGTAGATCACCTGTTCGCGGCGCCGGTGCTTGTCGAATACTTTCAGAAGCTGAACCTGCCGAACCTTACTGTAGTCTCCCCGGATGCCGGAGGCGTCGAGAGAGCCCGTGCGTTTGCGAAGCGTTTGAATGCGGAACTGGCGATGGTCAATAAGCGGCGTCTGGAGGCCAATGTCGCCCAGGTGATGAACGTCATTGGCGATGTCGAGGGGCAGAATTGCCTCGTTGTCGACGACATGATCGATACGGCCGGAACGCTCGTCAAAACGGTGGAAGCGCTGAAAGAGAGCGGCGCCGTGAAGGTGTATGCATGTGCAACCCACCCGGTGCTTTCGGGCCCCGCGGTGGAGCGGATCGAGAAGTCGCAACTCGAGGAAGTGATCGTGACCAACACGATTCCGCTCTCCGCCGAGAAGCGCAGGTGCAAAAAGATTCGGACTCTCAGCGTGGCCCAGCTTCTGGGAGAAGCTGTTAAGGCGATACACGATGAGACCTCCGTCAGCGGTTTATTCATCTAGGAGTTCGTATGGCAGAGATTTTAGTGAGTGCACAGAGCCGTGCCGATCGCGGCAAGAACGCAGCCCGACGCTTACGGGCGAAGGGGATGATCCCCGCGGTGGTTTACGGCGGTAAAGGCGAGTCCGTCGCGGTTTCGGTGGACCCCAAAACCCTGCTCAGGGTTCTTCGTTCGGAAGCCGGGAGGAACACAATCCTGAGCCTCGACCTCGGCGACGCAGGCAAGACCTCGGCGATCCTGAAGAGCTGGCAGGTCGATCCGATCG
>DASTBJ010000117.1:0-2389 GCA_035712125.1 Terriglobia bacterium | reverse complement strand
CTCCTTCGGCCTGCGACACTGCCATACCTAGAGCCTCGTTAGAAAATGCGTGCACCATACTTGACGGCAGTTACAAGTACTAGGCGTTTGAAATGCGATTGAGTTGGCAATACCCACACCGGCCTTGGCGAGTATACGCATTCCGTGTGTCCTATTCCTAATACATCGCATTCGGTTGTTCTAACTATGAGCGAATCCGAATGGATGATGGTAAGAGTGCCAGCTCGACCTGAAAGGGCGACGTAGGCGGTTCAACTCCGTCCTCTGCATTTGGCTTGAATAAGTCCAGACGAAATGTTCGCCCGCCGACCAGCGTCGGATAGCGACAGCGCAAAAAGAAATTCCGCGAGCTGCGGTTGAAGCGTACGCGAAATGGCGCCCATGCCAGACTGCGCGAACGGCATGATGTAAGTGTTGAACCGCCCCGCCCAATCGGACGGCCGGCCATGGCCTTTCCTATTGACTTTCGATAGGTCGCAGGTATATTCGTATCGAAATTCGATACGTCGAACTACAGAGGAGGCCTTGTGCCCAGAACGGATCTATTGCGCGGCACCCTGGACCTGCTGATCCTTCAGGCGCTGACGCTTGAACCCCGCCACGGACTCGGCGTAGCGCGCCGTGTGGAGCAGATCACCCGCGGCGGGTTCCTGGTCCATCCGGGATCGCTCTTCCCCGCGCTGCACCGGCTTGAACAGAGGGGTTTGTTGAAGTCCGAGTGGGGATCGTCGGAGACAAATCGCAAAGCCAAATATTACAGCCTGACGGTGGCTGGCCGTCGTCAACTGAAAGCCGAGACGGCGAACTGGAACCGCGTCGCAGTGGCCATCGGCCACGCGTTGAGGCCTGTGGAGGAGGCGTGATGCCGTCCATCAAGCGACTGTGGACTCTTGTCTGCAGCTTCGTGCGCAACCTCCTTCGCCGCGAACGCGTAGAACGAGAGCTCAGCGAGGAGATCGACAGCTTTGCCGAACTACTGACTGAGGAAAAGTTGGCGCAGGGCATGCCTCCGAATGAGGCCCGGCGTGCAGCACGCCACGACCTCGGTCGCGCTGAAAGCGTCAAGGAGCAGGTCCGTGATGTGCGGGTGGGCGCGTGGCTCGATGTGCTTCGACAGGATGTACGCTTCGCCGTACGAACGTTGGGCCGCCGGCCTGGCTTTGCGGCCGTCACCGTGCTGACGCTTGCCGTCGGCATCGGAGCAACGACCGCCATCTTTAGTTTGATCGACAGCGTTCTCTTGAAGCCTCTTCCGTTCAAGGAACCCGATCGGTTGACACTGGTGTGGGAGGTGCGCCCACGCTTTAACCTGCCACGAGTCGGGGTGTCCCCAGCGAACTATGTCGATTGGCAGAAGCAGGCGCAATCCTTCGAGAACCTGGCTGCATACGTCAGCAACTTCGTAAACCTGACGGGGACCGGGAGGCCGGAAAGACTGGCCGCTGCGCGAGTGACACCCAATCTGTTCCCCACTCTCGGTGTCGAACCCCTCCTGGGTCGCGGCTTCGTGGCGCCCGAGGGCTCTCCGGGGCAGACTGCGGTTGCGATTCTGAGCTACGGGTTTTGGCAGCGTCGCTTTGGCGGCGATCGCGGGCTCGTGGGAAAGACGATCCTGCTGGACGGCGAGCCTCACCGGGTTGTCGGCGTGATGGCTCGCCGTTTCCAGTTTCCCGCCGAAGACATCCAGGTTTGGACACCCGTCGATTATCGGGAGCAGCGTCTTCAGTCGCGTGACGGATTCTTTCTGGTTGTTGTTGGGCGCTTGAAGCCGGATGTATCTCTGGAACAAGTGAACACGGAGCTCGCAACGGTCGCAGGCGCATTGGCGCAGACTTATCCGGCAAATATCGATTCCTCCGCTTTTGCCGTGCCCCTGCAGCAGGATCTGGCTCGTAATGCGAGAACGTCGTTTCTGCTCCTGCTGACCGCTGCGGTGATGGTGCTGCTGATCGCCTGCGCAAACGTCGCAGGGCTGCTCGTGACACGGGGCGAGGAACGCGATCGTGAATTTGCAATCCGCACTTCTCTCGGCGGCAGTCGAGTCCAATTGTTGCGCCAGTTGCTGGTGGAGGGTCTTCTGTTGTCGGCCGCTGGCGCGATTGTTGGAGTGATTCTGGCCGCGCAAACTTTCGGCGTGCTGGAGACGCTGGTCCCGGAGTCCTTGCGCGGCGCTGTAGCCCCTGCGCTGGACGTGCGCTTGCTCACAGTGGCCTTCGTCGCGACGCTGCTTACCGGACTCGTATTCGGCCTTGTGCCGCTGCGGTACGCGATGCGGATGGACCTACGAACACCCCTGAACACTCGTACAGGAATCGGTATCACGAATCGCCGCCGTGCGCAGGCAGTTCTCGTCGCCGGCGAGGTCGCATTGGCGGTCGTTGTGCTCTTC
>DASTBJ010000116.1:0-9245 GCA_035712125.1 Terriglobia bacterium | reverse complement strand
TGGTGAAGCCCCTACGTCCCGGCCCAACGCATCAGCAACGGCCAGCCAGCAGAGTCACCCGATGATGAATGCCGTTGGTGGAACCTCAATTCACTATTGGGGACAAAGCTGGCGCCTCAACCCCTGGGACTTCAAGACGAGATCGGAGACGATACGACGCTACGGTGCGTCGCGCATTCCAGTGGGCTCGACGGTTGAGGACTGGCCGTTCGATTACGCTGAACTGGAGCCCTACTACGACAAGGTCGAATACGCCATCGGTGTGTCTGGCAAAGCAGGCAACCTGAATGGCAAGAAGGACGACGGCGGCAATATCTTCGAAGGACCGCGCAAACGCGAGTATCCGATGCCGCCACTCCGCAGCACAGGATTCACGGAACGCATGGCCTCGGCCGCGCGCTCACTCGGTTGGCATCCGGCGCCGGGCCCGGCCGCTATCACGAGCCGCTCGTATGAAGGCCGCCCGGGCTGTGCCTATCATGGCTATTGTTCCGGCGGCGGATGTCACATCAATTCGAAGAGTTCAACCGCTGTCACCACGATCCCGCGGGCGGAAAGGACCGGTCGTTTCACCGTCGTTGCCGAAGCGCGCGTCACGACAATCGAGGTCGACAAGAGCGGTCGTGTGACAGGAGTTAATTATGTGAAGGACAGGCAGGAGTATTTCCAGCCGGCGGATGTGGTTCTGGTGGCAGGTTATGTGTACGAAAACGTCCGGCTCCTTCTCCTGTCGAAGTCGCCGGCGTACCCGAACGGTCTTTCCAACAATCGTGGTCAGGTGGGACGCCACTATTTCAGCCACAATCAGGGAGCGTCTGTGGGCGCACTGTTTCCCTTCAATTTGAACAACTGGTACGGCGCTCCGGCCCAGGGAGTCGCGGTCGACAACTGGGCGGATGACAATTTCGATCACTCAGGCTTGGACTTCATTGTCGGGTGCAACATGTGGGTCTACACCGAACGTCGTCCGATCGCCGCTGTTAACGGCGTGACGGGGTGGCTGCAGGGAAGGCCGACGTGGGGTTCTGCGTGGAAGGCTTTTGTTAAGGAGAACGCCGACCGCACCAATATCGCCTACCTGCAAAAGACAACCCTGCCCTACGAAGATAACTACCTCGACCTCGATCCGAATGTGAAAGATCCGTTCGGTTTACCTGTGATTCGTATCACCGGAGAGTTCAAGGACAACGAAAAGAAACTCGCACTTTTCATGCACGAGAAGATGGAACAGTGGTATCGGGCCGCCGGCGCTATTGCGATCCAGAGAAATCAAATATCAAATGCCATGGGTCCGACGACGCACGCTTACGGCGGAACGAGAATGGGAAACAACCCGGAGACCAACGTTGTGAATGGCTGGGGGTTCTCCCACGAGGTGCCCAATCTCGGAGTTCTCGGCGCATCTTTGATGGGAACCAGCGGGGCTAGAAACCCCACGCTCACCGTCCAGGCGCTTGCCTGGCGCACAGCCGAATATCTTGCGAAGAACTGGAAGAGCGTCGCCGGGTAGGGGAGAGATTTGCCGAATATCCGCTTCACGCGCGATCCGAAGCATTCCCTTGGGTTTGCTCCCAGGTTTCACGCGTGATTACCCAATCGAGGGCGTTCCAGTTCCTCTCCGTCATCCAGTGGTCGCCTCGACGTGGCGTACCTGGTTTGAACCCAAGCCGCCCCGCAAGCCTCGTGACAGCTTCGTTCTCAGAAACCGCCACACCATGGACCTCGCGCAAATGGAGTTCGGAAAAACCGAAGTCTAGGATCGTCCTCGCCGCTTCCTGTCCGATTCCTCTTCCCCACCAGTCCGCCCCGATACCGATACCGAACTCCGCCTGACCCGGAGGACAACCCTTCATCCGCACGCCACAGCTTCCCAGCAGAGAGTTGGTTTCCAGATCGACGATCGCTAACTGGAAATTCTGGCGGGGATTCTCAGTGGCCCATCCGATGAACAGCTCAACAAGCATCTGGACGTGCTCAAGAGTCCCGACCTCCGAAGGGTAGTAGCGCAATACACGAGCGTCGGAATGAATAGCAAGCAGCGCGTCAACGTCGCGCTGCGCGAATTCGCGGAGCAGAATTCGTTCTCCCGTAAGTTCCATCTCGAATCTGTTCGGCTAACGGCTCCATCGCCCTGTGATGCGGCGCATTCGACGAGCACTTACGTCCCGCGTTGCTTCAACCGCTCCAGCCGACCTTTGCGACGGACCAGGTTCTTGTAGTCCCACTGGATGTCTCGGGCTTTGACCAACCAGCGCCGCAGCCTCTCTGGGTCAACCTGGTCGGCGGCAGTGTATTGCACTTCAGCAGCTTTGAAGCTCCCTTCCTTTTTCAGACCTTCCTCTTCAAAGGACTGACCGCTCCAGAAGAGCAAGCGTACGCAGTTCTTCAGCTTGCTGTACCCGACGACGGGGTTGCCATCCAGAAACCATACAGGATGGGCGTGCCATATCTTGTTCTCCGCCTCAGGCAGATTGCGGTCGATCTGCTCCGCCAGGAGTTCGCAGATCGCCCGATCGATCGGTGCCTGGGCTCCATTGTATTTTTTCGTGTCCGAGTGCATTGTGTGATCTCCTCACTCCCGATCAAAGATCCGACCTTCGTCCGCTATTCCGTCAATGTCCCCGAAATTCCCGATTCTGGTAACCGTGTATTTGCGGGGCAGCAGACTATCCTTCAAACAACTTCTGCCCCTCGGCTTCGATCCGTGGCTTCAGCTTCGCCGCGAACATCGCCAGCAAAAGCGGCAGGATGATTGTCGCATGAACCTGACCTGGTTTGATTTCCACCGAACCCGTGATCCGCTGTCCCATCGCATGCCCTGTGAAGTGCATTTCGTTGTCATTGGACCACGTTTCATGGGCGTCTCGAAGTAAGTCGGGGTGCTTTGCCCGCGCGTCGGCAAGAGCCTCCACGAGTCGCTGTTTCACTTCGGCGGGAGACAGTTCATGAGGAATGGAAATCTTGATATTTTTGCCCATCGTTGGATTCTACGGAATTTCGCGTCTACGTCGATTTCTGCTTTCCTTTATGCGGCGGAGAATCTGTTCTGCCTGGAGGTTTGACCCCGTTTCCGTCCCCGACCGCCTCGTTAGTCGCGCAAATACCGGAAATGTTGTCGGTAAATCCCATGAAAACGTCAGAACACTCAGAGCAAGTTCCACAGTTTCAATCCCGGGGGAGGCAGCAAGAGTGCCCAGGGTTTCCGCAGCATGGAGGGGCGTCTATATAATGCCGTTCATGAGTCTTGCGACCAGTCAGGACGTCTTCGCAGCAACCAAGCATCTTCCGATGGGCTCGGCACTGGTTGTGCATGATTTCGGGTGGCAGGACTACGAGCAGTTGCTCGAGTTTATTGGGGACCGTCCCGGCTTCCGTATCAACTACGACTGCGGAAGGCTGGAGATCGTGAGTCCGTCTTCGAAGCACGACAACTACTCACGTTCGCCCGATCTTTTCGTGGCCGCATTTTGCGAGCTTCGAGGACACAACCTCCAGATCTACGGCAGCGCCACGTGGAAATCCGAGCATCTCCGCAAAGCAGTGGAAGCGGATGCCTGCTACTACGTCAAGAATGCGGAGCGCGTCGTCGGAGCGAAGGACATTCGTTTGGGTACTCACCCACCGCCGGATATCGTCGTCGAAATCGATATCACAAACAGCTCCCTGAAAAAGTTGTCGATCTATGCGGCGCTTTCCATTCCGGAAGTCTGGAGGTACGACGGGCAAACCTTCACCTTCTACAGTCTCGAGAACAACAAGCATGAAGAGATTCGCGAGAGTCTTCAGCTTCCCGGTTTGACCGGAGCGATGTTGCTCGAGGCCCTGCAAGACTCCGCCGCACGCGGACCAATTGCCGCGCTCAAAGCCTTCCGTCGCCGGATTCGACTGACGAAGCGATAGCGTCGCGCGTCAGCAAATAACGGAGGACGACGCCATGGCCATCGCCAAAGTGACCGAAATCATCGCTGCTTCAACCAAAGGGTTCGACGACGCGGTCCGCGAAGGCATTGAGCGCGCGAACGAGACGCTCAAGAACGTTCAGAGCGCATGGGTTTCTGAGCAAAAGGTCCTGGTCGAGAAAGGGAAGATCACCGAGTATCGGGTCACGATGCGGGTAACGTTCGTTCTCAAAAGCTGACAAGCAGTGTCAATTACGAGAGTGCCGGGCCCGCTTGTCAAAGCATTTCAAAGACGTCGTGTTGCACTTGATCCGATCTTCGTCAGTCTATACTGTCGTCCGAACTAAGGAGGATACATGACCGTTGGAACGCGATTGTCGCAGCGCATGCGCGGATTCGTTTCGGTGCTTCTCACTATTGTTATCGTTTCGAGCGCGAACGCGCAAAGCACGAAGCCAAAGAAATTCCTGATCAAACCGTTGACCATTGAAGACCAGGGAAGCTTTTTCATTGGCGGAGTAACCAAGGTTACCAACTACGCCGCATTCGGACCGGCAAACGCCAATACGCCGCCTGCCCCGAACCAGATCACAATCGGCCAGATGTACGTCCAGTTTCAGATACCGGCGCGCAAACGTCCGGGACCGCCGGTCATCATGGTTCACGGCTCAACACACACGGGCGCGGCGCTGGAGTCGACGCCGGACGGCAGAGAAGGCTGGGCACCGTATTTCGTGCGCGAAGGCGTATCGACGTATGTCGTCGACCAGGCGGGCCGCGGCCGGTCGGGTTTCGATCAATCCGTCATTCGGGAAGCGGTGGCATTGATCGCGGCAGGCGACGTACAGAAAGGACTGGCCATGATTCCGAATTTCAGCCGAATCACAGACAACGGTGCGTGGACTGCGTGGTTTGGACATCTGCTTCCCCCGGGATCCACCATAGTCAACGGTACGCTCTCACGGCACGGCGACCCCAATGACCCGCCGAACGATGATGCGAGTCATACCAACGACTATTTCCCCGCATTTCCTGTCAGCGCGATCGATCCACGTATCGCTTCGCGAGCAGGCGCGATCGGTCCCGCTCCTGCGGGTCCGGCGAACGCCTACGCTCTGGAGTATTACAAGCAGCTCGTCCCCAACGGGGAAGAGAGCCTGCCCGGCTCGACATGCGCCACCTGTCAACCGACAGCGGTGTCGCCGGCAAATACCTGGACTCCGCTCGCCCTCGCGGACCTGGTCGAAAGACTTGGCGGCGCCATTGTCGCGACACATTCTCAGTCTGGCAGCATGGGACATCACATGGCTCGGATTCTGAAGGAGCGCGGGCACCTCGACCTGCTGAAAGGTCTGATCACCATCGAAGGTTCGTGCTCCCTGCCCAACGCGGGACTGCAGCCCGAGGATTTTGACAACATTCCCTATCTCGCATTGAAAGGTGATTACGCCGCGACCAGCACGCCGTGCCAAACCACTGTCGACGGCATCAACGCCCGTCGCAAGGCCGGGCAGGGAATTGCGAAGGCCGAGTACATCAAGCTCGATGAACTTCCAAGCCCCATATACAAAGGGACCACGCACATGATGATGCTGGATGCCAACAATCTGGATATCGCCGAGTTGATGCTGAAGTGGGTGGCCGCCAACGTACCGCCGAAGCCAGCGAAACGAAAGTAAGGTGGGGCCTCCTATCCGAGCCAGCCGGCGGCCGCTTGTTTTTCGTGAGCGGTAATCGCGTTGCGCATGAACATGGCAACCGTTACCGGGCCAACGCCTCCGGGAACCGGGGTAACCCAGCTGGCGATTTCTTTCACGCTGTCAGTGTCGACGTCTCCGACGATTAGCGGCGTTCCATCCGGGCCCGCGATTTGATTGATCCCGATATCGATGACGGCGGCTCCCGGTTTCACCATGTCCGCTCGCAGGAACTTCGGTTTTCCGACCGCGACGAGGACCGCGTCGGCGCGGCGCGAGTGCGCCGCGACGGATCGTGTGAGGTGATGGCACACGGTGACCGTGGCACCCTCTGCCATCAACATGAATGCCGCAGGTTTGCCGACGATCTCCGAGTGGCCGATCATCACGACTTCGAGACCATGCAAGTCAAGTCCAGTCTCCTTTATGAGCTCGACGGAGGCGGCTGCCGTGCAGGGTGCAAGCGCAAGATCGTTATAGACGATGTCGCCGATCGAGGCAGGATTCATACCCTCGAGATCCTTGAACGGATGTATCGCCGAGGCAAGCGAACGTACATTGATGTGCCGGGGAACAGGTCGTTGCAGAATAACCCCTAATACGTCGGCATCGTCGTTCATCTTAACCAGACGCGCTTTGCATTCTTCCTGCTTCAGCCCGCTGGGCCATACCTGGTCATCGAATCGAAGGCCGACCTTCCGGGCCGCATTGGCCTGCGAACGGACATAGACCGCCGCCGCTTTGTTCTCGCCAATACTGACCGAAACGATTCGCCCCAGAAGACGTTTCGCGCCTGCCACCGCTACACGTTCCGAAACGTTGCTGAGAATACGGTCGCGGACCGGGCGCCCGCTCAGAAGCCGGTTGTCCATCATGCTCATTCCTCTCGGGCACTATTGTGACAGAGACAACTCTTGCTTTGAGAATTCCAGGTGTAGTTAACTCCAGCGAACTCACCATGACAAAAATACGCATTATGCTGTCCATCGTCGTCGTCCTGCTCGTCGCCTCGAGCGTGACACTTCCTCAATCCTCCACCTGGGAGCCGATCACTGAAGAGCGTCTGCGGCATCCCAAAGCCGGCGACTGGCTCAGTTACCGCCGGACCGATGACGTATTCGGTTATAGCCCGCTGACCGAGATCAACCGCACAAACGTCAAGAACCTCCGGCCGGTGTGGTCCTATCCCGTTCAGGATGACAGCCGATGGGTGCCAACGCCGATCGTCGCGAACGGCATTATGTACGTCGCTGAGGGCAAGGGCCGTGTGCTCGCCTTCGACGTCCCAACTGGAGAGATCAAGTGGATCCACACACGGACGTATCCACAGGACATTCGCGCATCCCAGGCGTATCCTCGCGCGCGCGGCGTCGCCGTGTATGAAGACAAGATTTTCTGGGGTACCGCGGACTCGTTTCTCGTCGCGCTTGACGCGCGGACAGGTAAACAAATCTGGGAAGTTCAAACCGCTGACTACAAGAAAGGCATCGGCCATGCCCACCCACCGCTCATTGCGGATGGGAAGGTGATCATCGGATTTATCGGAGGTGAACGGGAAGTCCGTGGGGCCCTGGCTGCATACGACACCAAGACTGGCGACCTCATATGGAAGACCTATACCGTGCCTGCACGAGGCGAGCCCGGAGCGGAGAGCTGGGGAAAAAGTGAGATGCCACCCCTTGGTGGACCGACGTGGGGCACGATCAGTTACGATCCTGACCTGGGTCTGGTGTATTTCGGCGTGGGTCAACCGACGCCGTGGGCCTCGACATTGCGCGGCCTCGGCGACGCTCTATACACAAACTGCATCATCGCGCTCGACATCAAGAGCGGAAAGATTCGGTGGTATTTTCAAGTCGTTCCATCCGATAACTGGGACATGGACTCACCCTACGAAAGCACCCTTGTCGACCTTCCGATCAATGGGGTGACGCGTAAAGCGCTTATCCATACCAGCAAGATCGGTTGGGGTGTTGTGCTCGACAGGACAAACGGCCAGTTTCTCCAGGCGTTCAAGACCGCCTACGACAACATCATTACAGGATGGAGCTCTTCGGGACGTCCTATCTTCAATCAGAACATTGTTCCGACCCCTGAAATCGTGGATTCAGGCAAGGTCTTTGAGGTATGTCCGCATTTCCACGGCTCGCGCAACCTCAACTCTCCCAGCTACAGTCCGCTGACGCGCCTTTACTACATCGGTATCAACAATTCCTGCATGGACGTCACGTTCAACACGCAGAAATATGAGCTCGGCCAGGCCTATCAGGGAATGAATCTGGTCGCTGCAAAGCTGGCACCCGGCTACAAGTTCATCGGCGAGTTTGTTGCGTTCGATCCGGTGACTGGGCGACGCCGCTGGCAGTACCACACAACGAGTGGGGCTGCTATGACCGCGTCTGCGCTCGCGACGGCCGGCGGCATCGTGTTCGGCGGAACATCGGATCGCTACCTCTTTGCTCTTCATACCGAAACGGGAAGGCTTTTGTGGGAAACGCGACTCAATGGGGATATCTCCGGCGCCCCGATTACGTTTGAAGTCGGCGGCCGTCAGTATGTTGCTGTGGGCGCCGGAGGACGTATTGCCCAGACGACTTCCTTTGCGCGCTTGACCAACACGGATATCCCTTTGGGATCCGGAATGATTTGGGTGTTCGCGCTGCCTCAGTGACGCCCAAATTTTCGAAAGGCACGAGATGATCCTGGCAGCGCTGCCGGCAGCGATAGTCTTTCTCGCGCAATTGCCGCCACTCGCCGCGCAACCGTCAGCCCCGCGCGGACGCGTCGAGGGTGTCGTTATCCGTGCCGGCACCAACGAACCTGTGGTTGGAGCGCGGGTGACCCTTTCCCGTCCGGGCGAAACCAATCAAAACACCAGCATCAGCAACACCGGCGCAGGGAACTCCATCAATCTGTTTGGCGTCCCGCCGGTGCCAACAGGCACGGGCACTGCAAGCGCAGCGCAGGCAGCACTGAACATGCCGCCATTGCCGATTCCTCCGACACTGACAGACACCGCAGGGAAATTTGCCTTTCGAGATGTGGAAGCCGGTACCTACAGGCTTTTCGTTTACCAGGATGGTTACGTGCGCCAGGAGTACGGCCAGCGGGTATTCCCCGGGCAGGGTGCACCACTGACGTTGACTGCCGGAGAGGTTCTGAAGGATCTCGACATCCGATTGACGCCGGCCGGCAACATCAACGGCAGGATCGTGGACAACCTTGGCAAGCCTGCGGTTGGCGTTCAGATCCAGCTGATGAAGGCCGTCTATAACCAGATCGGTCTGAGAACTTTTCAGGCTGTCGGCAACAGCCGAACAAATGATCGCGGAGAATACCGTCTTTATTGGGTAACGCCAGGTCGGTATTACGTCGTGGGCGGCACTCCTCAGGGGCCTGCCGGAGCCGGTGGCTTTGGTCCATCGACCAGCGCGAATGAATCCGGCGACAGCCATACATTTACCTACTATCCGGGTGTTACCGATTTCAACCGTGCGACGGCGCTCGATCTTCGTCCGGGAGGTGAGGTTGTCGCCGACTTCATCGTGCCGAAGCAACAGCTCTTTACGATTCGGGGGCGGGTGGTTGATCCTGCAAGTCCCATACCCCCGCCCTCTGCAAGCATCGCACTGGCGTTTCAAAACCTGAC
>DASTBJ010000115.1:0-10522 GCA_035712125.1 Terriglobia bacterium | reverse complement strand
CGAACTCAACATTGGCCACAATATCGTGGCACGAGCCGCGCTGGTCGGTCTCGATCGCGCCGTCCGCGACATGCTCGCCCTGCTGTAGGAAAATCGGGGCCAGGCAGGGGAGTTCTGAGTTTTGGGTTGTGAGTTATGAGTTTTGGGTAAGAAGGTTTTACTCAGAACTCATAACTCACAACTCAAAACGTCTTCAGCAAATTGTCGAGTTCTTCGGGATGGACGGTTCGACCCCGTGCTTCCGCAGGGGTAACGAACTTTTTGCGTACGAGCGCGGCCAGTGATTCCTCGAACGTAAACGACCCGTTGGCACGGGTGATGGTGATTTCCTGATGCAGGTGTTGCAGCGCATTCTTGCGGATGTGTTGCCTCGCGCCATACCCGATCACGAGGAGTTCCGCTGCGGGAACTCGTCCGCCCCCGATCTTCGGCAGGAGATTCTGGGTCATCACTGCTGCAAGGGATATGGAAAGCTCCTGGCGGATCGTTCCCTGCCGTTCGGGTGGGAACGAATCCGCAACACGGGAGATCGTCGACGTCACATCGCCGGTGTGCAAGGTGGAGAGCACAAGGTGTCCGGTTTCTCCAGCTGTCAGGGCCATGCGCATCGTTTCGGGATCGCGCATTTCTCCGATCACAATGACGTCCGGCGCCTGCCGTACGGCCGAGCGCAAGGCTGTCGGAAAGTCCGGCGCATCGATCCCAATCTCAATCTGTTCGACGATGCTCGATAGCTGCGGGTGCTCATACTCGATGGGATCTTCAATCGTGATGATGTGTCTGGCGTCGCGTCGGTTGATTTCATCCACCAGCGCGGCGAGCGTCGTCGTCTTGCCTGAACCTGTAGGACCGCCCACCAGGACGAGACCATAAGGAATGCGACTCAACCCAAGAACGCTGGTGGGGAGGTTCAACTCCGAGAATCGCGGCGGTCGCGCGGCCAGCGCGCGTATTGTTGCCGCCGGGCGGCCGCGTTCATGGTGCAGATTGATCCGGAACCGCCCAACGCCCATCAGGCGCAGCGAACTGTCCGCGTAGCCCACTTTTCGGTAGGCCTCCACCGCATGTGGCGGCAAGGAAGACAGGACAGCATCCTGGATTTCGTGGCCATCCAGCGGAGGTTCCTCCAGACGCTGGACTGCTCCGCTGACGCGAATGGCTGCCGGTTGTCCCACGACGAGAAAGAGATCGCTCGCGCCCTTCTCGACGAGCAACTGCAACCAGTCTCGGAGTCTGGAAGATGAATTCGTCACGCCGGAATTATAGACAACTGCTAAGAAAATCGGGGTCAGACTGGTCAGACTAGTTGTTTACAGCAGTGCGAGCATGTCCCGGACGGCGCGATCCAGCCCGACCAGTGCGGCTCGCGCCACAATATTGTGCCCGATGTTGAGTTCGATGATTTCGTCGATTTGCGCGATGGCTCTGACGTTCCGATACGTCAGCCCGTGCCCGGCAAGCACCTGCAGGTTACGCGACATTCCAAACTGGGCAGCCTTCCGAACAGCCGCCAGTTCTTCAATCCCCGCCGACAGCGGGCGGTTCGTCAGTGTAGCATCCGAATAACGAGACGTATTGAGCTCTATGGCCATTGCACCCAGATCATCCGCTGCTCGAATCTGATCTTCCTCGGGATCGATAAACAAACTTACCGCCATGCCCGCCGATTTCAGCCGCTCGATGGCCCGTGCGATGGTCTGGAGGTTCTTCGTACAATCGAGTCCGCCGGTCGTCGTCACCTCTCCGGGCAACTCCGGTACAAGAGTCACCTGATCCGGAAGCACCTCACAGACGATCTCGATCATTTCCGCGGTCGTGGCCATCTCCACGTTCAATTTCGTTTTGACCGTCTGCCGCAAAAGCCGCAGGTCGCGTTCCTGAATGTGACGGCGATCCCCCCTCGGGTGAATTGTGATTCCGTACGCTCCCGCCAGCTCGCAGATTACTGCAGCCTCCACGGGATCCGGCTCCGTTGTCTGCCGCGCCTGACGTATGGACGCAATATGGTCGATATTGACCGAGAGCCATGTCATGAATATCTCCCTGTGATCTGATTCCAGCGAATTCGGAGCAGATCTGAGAACATCTTCACGCTGTCCCTCATAAAACGAATCTTGGATCCTTCCGCATGACTCCACCGGACCGGAAGTTCCAGGACCTGCATGCCAGACCGGGACGCCAGAAACAGCAACTCGGGATCGAAGCCAAAGCCGGTGATCGTCATCTTCTGAAACAGGGAAAGCGTTTTCGCGCGCCGAAACAGCTTAAATCCGCACTGGGTGTCGTAAATGCGCAGCCCAAGAATCATTCGCACTATCAGGTTAAATACGATTCCGCCGAGCTCGCGGCCGCGGGACTGGTGCTTCTCGATATAGGAACGATCGATAGCTCGCGAGCCGATAACGACATCTGCGTGCTTTGCCTCTGCCGCCGACAAAAGTTTTTCCAGCTCTGCGATCGGGGCCGAGAGATCGGCGTCGGTGAAGAGTACATATTCTCCCCGGGACTGGAGGACGCCGGTCTTGACCGCAAAGCCCTTGCCTCGATTGGGCTCATTCCGAATCACTCGAACACCTTCAAGGTTCATTCCGGCAACTACGGCTCCAGTCCGATCCTGAGAACCGTCGTCCACGACAATTACCTCGGCATCCCACGGCACACTCTTCCGGAATGTCTCGATTTTTTGAATGGTGCCACGAATGCGGACGGCCTCATTGAAGGCGGGAACGACGATCGAAACTTTTGGCACAGTCGAAGACGTGGCAGCCACCGTGTGCGCCTCCACGGAGGTTTCAGATGTCGCCATAAAGCGGCGTATTGTATCATACGCAATTCAGTGACTTTAATGATCAACGACAGGCTTATACGTGCCTGCCGTCGCGAACCGGTCGACAGGACTCCTGTCTGGATGATGCGGCAAGCGGGCCGGTACCTGAAGGAATACCGCGACATACGGCAGAAGGTCTCATTCCTCGAGCTGTGCAAAAACGTCGATCTCGCGGCCGAAGTGTCGCTGCAACCTTTGAGGATTGTCGGGGTCGACGCGGTAATCTTTTTCTCCGATATTCTCATTCCCGTCGAAGCGATGGGTGTTGCCGTCGAGCTTACGGATAAAGGTCCTGAAATCGCCCACCCGATCCGAGCGGTCAGCGACGTCGAGAAATTGCGCAACCCCGACCCAGCGGACGAGATGCCGTTTGTCGGTGCGATTCTACGGCGCCTGCGAAGCGAACTCCGAGAGCAGGTGCCACTGATTGGGTTCTCGGGCGCGCCATGGACTCTTGCGTCCTACATGATCGAAGGCGGAGGGTCGAAAAATTTTGCGGAGATCAAGCGTCTGGCATTCAGCGAGCCGGCAACCCTGCATGCGCTTCTCGACAAACTCGCTTCAACGATCATCGCCTATCTTCGTTTTCAGATTGAATCTGGCGCACAGGTCGTGCAGCTCTTCGATACCTGGGCAGGAGAGCTCACACGACGTGATTATGAAACGTTCGCTCTGCCAGTCACGCGAAGGATCTTCGCGGAGATCGGAAACAGCGTTCCCCGGATTCTCTATATCAATGGATGTTCGTCAATTCTGGAATCGATGGCGACTTGTGGAGCGGACGTCCTCAGCGTGGACTGGCGCATCCCTATCGGTGAGGCGCGAGCGCGTGTGGGAGATCGCGTTGCCTTGCAGGGCAACCTCGACCCCTGTGCCCTGCTGGGTTCTGCTTCAAACCTGACCGCCACAGCCGAGCGAATACTGCAGGAGGCCGGCACAACAGGTCATATCTTCAACTTAGGGCACGGCATTCTTCCCATGACTCCGGTGGATAACGCGAAGGCACTTGTCGAATTCGTAAGATCCTACCGGCACCGGCAATGAAGGTCGGAGTTCTGATCTTCAATCTCGGCGGACCGGAATCTCTGCGTGACGTAAAACCGTTTCTGTATCAGTTGTTTTCCGACCCGGAAATCATAAGAATCAAGTGGTCGCCTCTGCGAAAGGCTGTTGCGTGGATGATAGCGACGCTTCGCAGGAAGAAGTCGGAAGGTTACTACTCCCTGATCGGCGGAGGATCCCCGCTGCGCCGGCTGACCGAGGAGCAGGCCGCGGCGCTGGAACAGGAACTGACGCGGCGCGGCATGGATGCGCAGGCCTTTGTCGGCATGGTCACGTGGAAGCCGTTTCTGCGTGACGCCGTCGAGCGGATTGCACACAGCAGCGTGAACCGCCTCGTCGTTCTGCCGTTGTTTCCTCATTATTCCTTCACAACCACGCGCGCGGGCTCTGAGGTACTGCGCCGACTCTTCGGCGCCCATTCAAAGATGAAGGCAACCCCCGTAAGCTGGATTTCCACGTGGGCGGAACACCCGACCTACATTGAAGCCTTCTCGTCGGCGATCGACAGAGAATTGGCGAAGTTCAGCGAACCCGACAAAGTCCAGCTTCTGTTCAGCGCTCACAGCATTCCTGAAAGTTACGTCCGTGAAGGCGATCCGTACCTCGACCAGACCAAAGCCTCGGTGGAGCGCATCATGGACCGCCTCGGTCGTAAAAACCCCTACCAGCTTTCGTTCCAGAGCAAGATCGGCCCGGTCAAGTGGCTGGAGCCCGCAACCAACGTCGTAATCGAGGACTATGGAAAGCGGGGGATTCACGATGTGCTCGTAGTGCCCATCAGTTTCGTTTCGGAGCACATCGAGACGCTGTACGAACTGGACATCCTTTACCAGAAAGTTGCGAAGGATGCCGGCGTCTCCAACTTCAGACGAGTCCCCGCGCTTAATAGCGACCCGACGTTTATTCGAGCGCTTGCGGACATCGTTCAGGAGGCTCTTGCTTGAGCCAGGCGGATGTTGTTGTCGTAGGCGCGGGTATTACCGGGCTTACCTGTGCTTACCGCCTGCAGAAGCTGGGCATTAAAACCCTCGTTCTGGAATCCGGCAATCGCGTTGGCGGAGTGATCCGTTCAGAACGGATCAATGGACATCTCGTGGAGTGGGGACCGACCTCGCTGCTGCCGACGCCCCACACGTTCAGCCTGCTGGAAGAGTTGGGACTCGACGATACGTTGCAGCAAGCTAACCCGAAGTCGCCACGCTACGTCGTCGTGAGAGGCCGGCTGCGCGTCGCTCCGCTTGGACCGCTTAGTGTTACGGGCATTCTTCGCGGTATGGCCGAGCCCTTCATAAGGTCGAAGTCTCAAAATGACGAATCTGTGGCCAGATTTTTTCGCCGAAGGTTCGGATCGGAGATTCACGATCGTCTGGTCGCGCCTTTCGTGACGGGCATTTTCGCGGGAAACACGGAAAGTCTCAGCGTGGGTGCTGTCTTCCCGCGAGTCCTCGATATCGAGCGGGAGCACGGCAGTGTCGTGTGGGGCATGCTGACAGGCAAGGGTAAGAGAAAAGCGAACGGCAAAAACACTCCGCAACGTCGCAGCACCATCTCCTCTTTTCCCGAAGGCATGGAAGTTCTGCCTCGCCGCATCGCCGCGGGCCTGACGATACAAACGCAATGCTCCGGTGTGCGCATAGGTAGGGATGTGCAAGCCCGCGCCACAGTGCTTGCTGTACCGGCATATGTCGCTGCTGAGATCCTCGCCGACACGCATCCTGAGGTTGCAGCCCTCCTTGGCGAAGTGGAGTACGCGCCGGTTGTCGTGGCGACAACATCGATACCGTTAGACAGTCTCCAGCGTCCCCTCGATGGGTTTGGATTCCTCGTTCCTCAATCCGAGCGGCTCGCAATTTTAGGAACGATCTTCAGTTCGCTGCTCTTCAGCGGACGAGCCCCGCAAGGACGGCTCCTGCTGACGTCGTTCCTCGGAGGAGTGAACAAACCCGAGGTCTTCGATTGGCCCGATGAACGCATCTGGGAATCCGTGGGTTCGGAGTTAAAGCGGATCCTGAAGACCTCCCTGCGGCCCGAACCCGTCGCCATCTTCAGACATCGCCGGGCGATCCCTCAATACAACATCGGACATCGACAACGAGTGGATGCGATCGCCTCCGAACTCGCCAGGATAGGCGGTTTGTTTGTGACCGGAAACTTCCTGCACGGCGTATCCGTTCCCGCCTGCATGGAACACGGTGACAATACCGCCACAGCCGTGTCAGAGTTCTTAAGGAATTCATGAAGCAAACGACGTTACAGCTTGCTACGTTCCTCGGCGGAGAGCTTAAGGGAAGACCGGACGTCGTTCTGGAACGTGTCGCAAACCTCCGGAATGCCCGGCCCGAGGATCTGAGCTACGCGGAAGAGAAATTTCACGAGGAAGCGCGATCCAGCCGCGCCGGTTGCATTCTCGTGCGGTCGGGAACATTCCCCGGTCAAAACATCATCGTCGTGCCGAATCCGAAACTGGCGTTTGCCATGGCGGCCGAACGTCTTTACGAAGACGTAAAGACCGATACATTTATTCATCCGACAGCTGTTATTGAAACCGACGTGGTCATTGGAGAGAGCACGCGAATCGGTCCCGGCTGCACAGTCGGCGCCGGCGTGCGCATCGGCAAACGCTGCATTCTCTACCCCCGCGTCACAATCTATCCGGGAGTGGAAATCGGAAACAACGTCATCGTCCACGCTGGAGCAGTCATCGGCGCGGACGGCTTCGGCTTCGTCAGTGACGGCCAGCGTTACGTGAAGTTTCCCCAGGTGGGGCACGTCGTCATTGAAGACGACGTCGAGATCGGGGCCAATACCTGCATCGATCGCGGATCCCTGGAAACAACAGTCATCCGGCGTGGAACAAAACTGGACAATCTCATTCAGATCGCGCACAACGTCGAAATCGGAGAGCACACCGTCATCGCTGCGCAGACGGGGATTTCCGGAAGTTCCAGTGTCGGTGACCACTCGATTCTGGGCGGACAGGTCGGAATCGGAGAACATGCGCGGCTCGACTCCAGGACCATCATTGGTGGACAGAGCGGCGTTCTGAACGGTAAGCACGTTCGTGGGGGAGTAGTTCTGTGGGGGACTCCAGTCCGTCCCCTCAAAGAGTTTCTCGAACAACAGGCTTACTTGTCGCGGTTGCCCCAATGGTTTGAGGAAGTAAAACGAAGGCTTCTGGGACACGACAAAAGTGTAAGCTAGCGGGCGGAGGCAGGCAGGGACACATGAGCAAGATCACAACGGTTCAGCAACACATTCTCGATGAAGAGAGACTCTATCCGGGAGCGACGGGAGACTTTACCGCTCTTCTCACAAGTCTCACACTGGCGGCCAAGATAATCTCGCGGGAAGTCAACCAGGCTGGACTCGTGCGCATTCTCGGTGAAACCGGCGAAATCAACGTTCACGGCGAAGCTGTCCAGAAGCTCGATGAATTCGCGCAGCAAACGATCTATCGCGCCATGGGACACAGCGGGCATCTTTGCGTTATGGCATCCGAGGAAGCCGAAGGCATTATCGCGATTCCGGACGGCAGCAAACGCGGACGTTACGTGCTGATGTTCGACCCCCTCGACGGATCCTCCAACATCGATGTCAATGCCAGCATCGGCACGATTTTCTCCATACATAAAAAAATCACGACCGGAACTGCCGACGGGGCTCTCGAAGATTGCCTGCAGCCGGGGACAGAACAGCTTGCGGCGGGGTATTTCATCTACGGCTCGAGCACCATGATGGTTTACACAACAGGTCATGGGGTCAATGGCTTCACTCTGGACCCAAGCCTGGGCGAATTCCTGCTTTCCCACGAAAACATCAAAATCCCCAAGCGAGGCAGGATCTACAGCATCAACGAGGGGAATATCAATCAATGGGATCAGGGAACGCGACGATATGTAGAGCACGTCAAGGCGGACCAGAAATCCGATGGACGTCCCTATTCGCTGCGATATATCGGATCGCTGGTGGCGGATTTCCACCGGAATCTGCTGAAAGGCGGCATCTTCCTGTATCCCGGGCCGAAGGGCAAACTTCGGCTGCTTTACGAGGCCGCGCCTCTGGCAATGGTCGTCGAGCAGGCCGGCGGAAACGCGTCCACAGGAAGCCAGCGCATTCTTGATATCATGCCGAACTCCCTGCACCAGAGAGTGCCACTGATCATCGGCAGTACGGAAGATGTCCAGCTGTACGAAAAGTTCTGCAGGGAAGCAACCCCCGCGGCGAAGGGCATCGAGACGGTTACGCACTGAATCTCGCTGTGCGGCGGCTCAGGCTTCAATCACAAGGTTGCTGAGAACTTCCTCGACGGTAGTCAGCCCTTCCGCCATCAGGATCATCGAATATTGCTTTAGACTCTTCATCCCGCTGCGAATCGCCAGCTCGTTGATCACCTGCGTGTTGGCACCGCTGGCAACAGCCCTTTTGATTTCGTCGGTCATGGCGAGCAATTCATAAAGACCCACACGCCCCTTGTACCCGGTACCGCTGCATCTGTCGCAACCCTGTCCTTTATAGAAGGGCGGAGCTGTTTCCCGCGTGTAGCCAAAGTAGCCCAGCGTTGTTTCGTCAACCTCCACCTGTTTCTTGCACGCCTGGCAAATACGGCGGGCCAGGCGCTGGGCAATGACCCCTATCGTTGAGTTCGCCATCAGGAATGGCTCAATACCCATTTCCTGCAGGCGCGTAAACGAACTGGGACCATCGTTTGTATGGAGAGTTGTGAAAACCAGGTGACCCGTGAGCGCAGCTTCGACAGAGATTTTCGCAGTTTCCTGGTCGCGCGTTTCTCCGACGAGGATGACATCGGGGTCTTGTCGCAGAAATGCACGCAGGATACGCGCGAAGTCGAGACCAATGTCCTTGTGTGTCTGGACCTGGCACAAGCCGGGCAGGTCGTATTCGATCGGATCCTCAGCCGTGGAGATGTTGACTTCGGGGGAATTGATCTCGTTCAGCGAACTGTACAGTGTTGTCGTTTTTCCTGAACCGGTCGGGCCAGTGACGTAGATGATGCCGTACGGCTGGTTGATCATCCAACGGAACTTCTCAACCGTTGGGCCATGAACAATCAGCTGATCCAGCGGCAACAATGATGCGTTCTTGTCCAGAATACGCATCACGACCTTCTCGCCGAACTTTGCCGGCACCGTCGACACGCGGAAATCGATGCTTCGCTCGTCAATCCTGATCGAGATACGGCCGTCCTGTGGAAGCCGCCTCTCTGCAATGTCGAGTCGGGAAAGGATTTTCAGACGTGAAGCAAGTGGCAACTGGATCTTCTTCGAGAGAACGCTCTCGACGCGGAGAACGCCATCGACTCTCAGACGCAGGACGACGCCCTTTTCCTGCGGCTCTATGTGGATGTCGCTGGCGCCCTTCTTGATAGCCATTGCAAGGATGTTGTTCGCCAGTCGCACGACAGGGGCGTCTTCAGAAGCCGCTGCGAGATCCAGGAGATCAGCCGGTTTTTCCTCTTCATCCGCCTGAACCTCGAGACCACTGAGGATTTCGTTTTGCAAATCTTCAAGACTCTGCATCGGCTGGTCAAAGAACGCGTCTTTCTTTTTCCGATCGTCGCGTCTTCGGTCTTCGCGACGCCGCTCTGACCGAGCTTCTTCATTCTTTCGCTCGAGGTCTTCTCGTTTGCCGGCATCCAGCCCCATCACGATGGGGTAGGTGGTCTCCATGAATCGACGGAAATCCTCTTCTGTACAAACGCGAGGCTCAATCAGAGCGCCTTTGACGTACCGGCGAACGTCGTCAAACGCGACAAGGTTCGTGGGGTTGACCATAGCGAGGGTCAGGGAGTTGTTTGAATAGGAGACGGGAACAATCTTGTGAAGCAGGATGACCGACTGAGGAATCAGTCCCACGACAGCCGCATCAAAGCTGACCTTTTGCAGATTGACCAGTTCGATGCCTACCTGATCCCGGGTAGCCGCTTCCAATCTCTCGGCGAGGATTCGCGCCAGGCCGAGGGAAATTTCCGGATGCTGGGTAAGAAGATTTCGAAAGTCTGCGCGGGTGAGCGTGAACACGACAGTGGGCTGAACTGTGGTGACCGTTGCGGACCGTGGCCTACCGGTCAGGAGCGACATCTCCCCCATTGCCGCACCTTCGCGCAATTCCGCGACAAGGAAGTCGATTCCGGTCACTTGATCTTTCTTTCTGACTTCAACCAGACCGGACTTGATGACGTACATCGACACGCCAGGAGCGCCCTCGCGAACGATGACTTCTTGTGCCGGAAACTCCGCGCTCTTCAAGCAGCCCGCAAGTTTGCTCAAACTCTCTGGGCCCATCTCAGAAAACAGCCGGACGTTCTTCAGGAATTGAATGAGCTGTTCAAAATCCGTGCTTACTGCAGACATCACCCTCATTTCGCCGGAATCTTGTCCGGCAGTCGTCTCTTATGTCCTTATAAACCAAAGACTGCGCTGTCTTAGAGACCCGAGGATTTTCACCCGAGGACAACCAAAAAAAGGAAAGTTTTCTACGAGTTTTTTCCCTTTTTTAGCTCCTCTTTCCACCCCATGATTTTGGCCACATTCCCCTCTTTTTCTGCGTCTTCAATGCGACCCTGGGCTTGATAGATCATGGACAGGCTGGTATGAGCGATGACGTCATCGTTGT